>JBEAOJ010000243.1:0-2563 GCA_041164985.1 Verrucomicrobiota bacterium
GCATTTCACCTCTCGGTGGGTCTGGATGAACGGCGCATGCCGATCCCGTATCACGGGCATGATTTTGCGGAGGTCTTGTGGGTCGTGGAGGGGAGGGGAATTCACCGTATCAATGGCAAACGGGTGGAATTCAACGCCGGCGACCTGGTGATGATCCGTCCGAGTGACCGGCACGCTTTGCTGAGTTTGCCTGGAGAGGTCTTCCGCCTCGAGAATGTCGCCTTTCCCCGCAACACACTCGAGCGTCTGCGACGCACTTATTTTCCGGAGAAAGGGGTTTGGTTTTGGGCGGGCGGGGTTTTGCCATTCGCGACGACACTCGATGCGCGGCAGCGCGCAAGCTTGAGCGAGGAGTGCAAGGGGTTAAAGCATGCCACGCGCGATCAACTAAGCATCGACAGTTTTTTGCTAAATCTCTTCCGCTTGATCGGAAGCAGTCATGAAGCACGCGGTAATTGCCCGGATTGGCTTGAAAATGCCATTCGTCGATTCGGGTCAACCGAAGATCTGGCATGCGGCGTGCGGCGTTTTTTCCAGCTTGCAGGCCGCTCTCCGGAGCATGTGGCGCGCACCATGCGGAAATACTGCGGCGTATCACCGACCGAATGGGTCAACTCGCGCCGACTGGAACACGCCATGCGACTTCTGGAAGCAACCTCCCTCCCGGTCACCGAGGTGGCGGCGGTCTGCGGATTCGAGAACCTATCCTACTTCCACCGCTGTTTTCGTGCCTTTCAAGGAACAACGCCTCGCACCCACCGGATGAGGCAGCGTATGGTGATGTGACGCCTGCAGGGATACGGTTTGGTTCAATCACCGGCAAGGCGTGTTCGCGCTGAGTTTCTGCTGAGGAGGCGTGGAGCAGGCGCCGGTGTTTCGAATAAACCCGGAATTTGCATTCGGAATTCCCAAGATCATGGGAGGCGGCGTTAAAAGAGTTAAAAAGTGAAAATGTTAAAACGTGGATCCGTGAGATCCTGACCTGAGATTTGGGAGGGGAATGTCAGGGAATACGTCGTCAAAAGATGCCTGCATCAGTTCAATTCGGCCTCGGACTTCAGCCCCTTGTAACCTTTTAACGGTGCAACGCTTTTAACCCTTCCGGAACTCACCATCCGGGTGAACCATTCAAACCTGTCAACACCGCTCTACTGCGCAATATGGGATAAAACGCGTTCGATCCCGAGCGGCAGTATGATTTCAAACATCGGGCGCATGGAGCGCTATCGCGTTCTTCGGGATGATTTCATCGCTTCCCGGGGCGTCATGCGGGTCAGGCGCTTGAACGAGGAGGCGAAATACTGGGAGGAGGAGAATCCCAGATCGAGTGCGACCCCCGTCACGGTGGCATCGCCCGCCGCGAGGCGTCGTCGGGCCTCCCCGATGCGGAGGCGCAGGGCGAATTCCGCCGGAGGTATTCCGAGCTTCTCCTTGAAAAGGGCCTTGAAGCGCGATGGTGAGAGCCCGGCGATCGCGGAGAGGACATCAATGGTGAGCTTGTCGGGTTCTGCCAGATTGGATTCCATGTGGGCGATGACATGTGCGAAGCGGTCGGCGCCCTGTTCCGCCGATGCCCGCTCGCGGGCGGAGAGGAGTTCGAGCAGGAAGGCAACAATCCGGTTCTGGACGGCTGTCTTTTTCAAAGGCGTTCCGCGTCCGTGAAGCAAGGTGAGAATGGCATCGAGTTGGGTCTTCATTTCCGGCGTTCCGGGAAAATGGCGGCGGGATGATTTCCCCAGTTCATGCCAGAGGGCGCGGCTTTCCCGCTCCGCGAGGCCCAGCAGGGATCCGCCTGTATGGGAAGGGTTCAACACGATCATCCAGTAGAGCAGCCCTTTCTCCTGCGGGCCTCCGCCCGTGCCATGCCTTTCGTCCGGCTTGGTCAGAAAGACATCGCCGCCGCGAAGGTTGTAGGAGTGTTTGCCGATGCAGTAGGTCTGCCGCCCCCGGACAAGGTAACATATCTCGAAGGCGCCCGGATGGCTGTGTTCCGCCAGTCCGTCCTCCGCGTTTGCGTAATTGTAGCGCCCGAACATGGCGAGCGAATCAATTCCAAGCCGTGGTGGCGTGAAGATTGCGCGCTTGCTCGCCCTTAACGGGGGGGGTGGTGGCATGTATGGAATGATACGGGATATCAACCCGGGAGCAACGGCGGGTTTGGAAATCACCGTCCTGTTGCCTTTTCGTTTTTCCGGAGATCGCGCGGCGCAATCCCCGTGCGGTCTTTGACGCATCTGGAGAGGTGGAATGCGTTGGAGAAGCCGCATTGTTCAGCGACTTCGGCCAAGGTCAGGCCGGTGGCGCGGATCAGTTGAACGGCTTGATCGGTCTTCAAGCGCCAGATCATCGCCGTGGGGCTTTCGCCCTGGTCGTCCTGAAAAAGTTTGCGAAGGCGCGAGTAGGACATCCCGCAGTGGCGCGCGAGGTCCTCGGCGCTGCGGAATTTCGCGGGATTCATGGAGACTGCTTCGAGCGCCCGCTGCACGGCCTGATGGCGGGGCCGCGTTGTTGGAGTATTTTCCGAGGCGTGGGCCGCAAAGCGAAGCAGACAGGCTTTTGCGAG
>JBEAOJ010000244.1:0-15435 GCA_041164985.1 Verrucomicrobiota bacterium
GTTTGCCATTGATACGGTGAATTCCCCTCCCCTCCACGACCCACAAGACCTCCGCAAAATCATGCCCGTGATACGGGATCGGCATGCGCCGTTCATCCAGACCCACCGAGAGGTGAAATGCGTGGCCATCGGCAACCAATTCATGCCACCTCTTAATCATTTGTCAGTATGGTGCACAAAAAAGGAATTGGAGTGCAAGAAACATCACTTTCGGACATTTAGAAAGGAACTGTTAACCCATGAACAAAACTCCGATGCATTGCCTGTCCAAGCAGCGTGAAAGCGCGGGGATCGCCTTATAACCTCCAAATCATGTGACCAAGAAAATGGCAAATACCTCGATCCTTGATTCAGCCTTTGACGACGGGACTTTTCAAAAGAACCCTTTTTCGATTTATCAAGCACTGCATGGTGCCGGTGGCCGGCATGTCTTCTGCGAGGCATGGAACGCTCCGGTATTCTTCAAATACGCCGATGCAGCAGAAATCCTGCGGCGGCCGCTGGAATTCTCAAACCGCGGCCGCGTGGTGAACCACCTTAAACGCACTTTTCCGACCGAGGCCTCAGGGGAACTCAAACCGCTGGCCGACCATTATTCGGCCGGACTTATCAATTCCGACCCTCCCGATCACACGCGCCTTCGCAAGCTCATCCAGCAGGCTTTCCTGCCCCGCACCCTGGAGAGGTTGCGTCCGCGTGTGGATGAGATCTGCACCGACCTCATTGCCCGGTTGCGCTATTTGGGAACGACGGATTTTGTCGCGGAATTCGCCTTCCAGCTTCCAGTCACTGTGATCGCCGAAATGCTCGGCATTCCGCACGCCATGCGCGAACAGTTCAAGGAATGGTCGGTTCGCATTGTCGAGTTCATGGCTTCGCCGAATCCTCCGCTTGAAGCAATGCGGCGCTCGCAGGCTGCCCTGCTCGAACTCCGCGCCTATTTTACCAGCGTCTTCGAGGAGCGACGCAGACAACCGGGAGAGGATGTCATCAGCATTCTGGTCAACGCCCGCGAATCCGGTGACAAACTTACCGAGGAAGAGTTGTTGAGCACCTGCGTGACCCTGCTCATCGGTGGCCATGAAACAACCACTTCCCTGCTTGCGAGCTCCCTCTGGCTCATCGGAACCCATCCCGGACTTCGCGATGATCTTATCCTGCACCCGGAATTAATGCCGTCGGCGGTCGAGGAATTCCTGCGTGTGCAGCCGCCGTTTCACCGAATCCTGCGGGTTGTCTCCTCCGACATTGAATTTGCCGACGCGCGGCTAAAGGAGGGGCAAACCATTGTCCTTCTGTTGGGCGCGGCCAACCGCGATGGCGCCCAATTTTCCGACCCCGACCGCGTCGACATCCGACGCAGCCCGAACAAACATGTCTCGTTCGGCTATGGCATGCACCACTGCCTGGGTGCAGGGTTGGCACGGATCGAGGCTCCAGCCGCCCTGGGCCGACTTCTCCGGGCTTTTCCACAATTTGAATGCGAACCGAATCCCCAGTGGCACGATGGCATGGTGCGCTCGATCAAACGACTCCAAGTGAGCCTGTGATGGCATTTGACGCGATGCAAACCGACCGGCATCGCCTCCTGCGTGACCCTCGCCGTTCAGCCTCGTGCACAGCATGAAACCTCGGGAAGCGATGAAAATATCCCGATAAACGCGATGGCGGCGCCTACAGCAAATGTTTGATTTCATACTGCCGCTCGGGATCGAACGCATTTCTCCGAACCCCTGGCTAGAGTCTGCGGCATGGCAAATCCCATCCTTCAACAAGAACCTCCGCTCAAGGACTTCACCGAGTCCGTCCGCAAGAATGTAGCCATCACCTGGTATCGGACAAAACTCCCCTCGGAGGCCGTGAAATCCCTTCATGCGAAGAGCGACTTCAAGGGTGCCATCCAGACGCTCGGCTACCTCGCGATTCTGGCCGGGACATGCGGTGCCGCATGGTATTCGTTCCACCACTGGCCATGGTGGGCGACGGCATCCCTTGTCTTTGTCTACGGAATGGTCGCCGCCTTCCTGATCAATGCCGTCCACGAACTCGGCCACGGCACCGTGTTCCGTACGAGATGGCTGAACACCTTTTTCTGCCATCTGTTCGCCTTTTTCGGATGGATCAACCACGAGACCTTTCAATCCAGCCACATCCGCCACCACCGCTACACCCTCCACCCGCCCGATGATCTCGAGGTCGTCCTGCCGCAGAAACTCATTTTCTGGCATGTGCTCAAGACCGGGATTTTCAACCCGCATGCCTTCGTTTGGAATCTGAAACCAACCTTCCGGATTGCACTTGGAAAATTCGAAGGGGAATGGGAACTGACGCTCTATCCCGAGTCCGACCCTGAAAGCCGCAAGGTTCCGGTGCGCTGGGCGAGGTGCATGATCCTTGGCCATGCCTTGATCCTCGCCGCGTCGATCGCGACAGGTCAGTGGATTCTGCCGATCATGCTGACCTTCGGACACCAATGCTACGGAGGTTGGCTGTTTTTCCTGTGCAACAACACCCAGCACATTGGCCTCAAGGACAATGTCAGCGACTTCCGCCTCTGCTGCCGAACTTTCACGCTCAACCCCGTGGTTCGTTTTCTCTATTGGCAGATGAACTACCACATCGAACACCACATGTATGCCGCCGTTCCCTGCTACAACCTTGGCAAACTGCACAAGATGATTAAGCACGACCTGCCTCCCACACCGAAGGGCCTCGTCGGTGTCTGGCGCGAGATCAACGCCATTCTGAAAAAACAGGAGGCGGACCCGACTTATCAGCACGAAGCCCCGCTTCCCGCCTCGACGCGCCAACCTTACGTCCCCGCGTGATCCGAGGCATTCCAACAAGCTGTCCTGCGGAAGCTCATGCCATGCCGGATCCGGCAAAGCTTGTTTGCAGACACACCGTGAAACGCCGCCTCGGCAGTTTCTTTTGAGCTTCCTCAGCCAGGTCTAAAGATTCGACCTTATACCATTGCCATGATTAGTCTGGTGGAATTGGCGAAGGGATTTTGGTGATGGACTAGGCAATACAGGGCCTTGGGAAAGGCCTGGATAGATCCCGCAATGGCGGGACCCGATAGGGCGAGCCGAGCTTGGAGCGAGAGAGTCAAAAGACCGAGGGCAACCAAGCCCGTGGGGACGGGTGCGGAAGACTGCGGCGCATGCCGCAGCCTCGAAGAGGTGGCACCGTCCGCCGGGAGGCGGATGCCATCAATCTGAAGATAACCCGAGGGATGACAACAACGCCCATTGCCGAAAGATCCCTGATTTCACCAGAATAAGAGTGGAGATGGTATTAAACCCATAATTTAGGAACCGGAAGATTAGGAAAAGGGGTTAAAATGGTTAGAAACGTTAAAAGGTTACAAGGGGCTGAATTCAGAGGCCGGATGGAACTCATGTAGGCATCTTTTGACGGCACTTTCCCTGACTTCCCCCTCCCCCGAATCCCGAGTCAGGGCTCTCCCGGATCCACGTTGACGCCACTTGCATCCCGGCAAGCGGTGGCGCCTATCGGGTCCTCCCGCAGTCGCGGGACGGGATCTTACGCGGCTCTTTTGTACTCGCTTGCTCCCGCAAGGTTGAACGGCACTTTGCTCCCGCAAAGCCGTGCCGCCCTTGCTGCGGGTTTGCCTGCGGCAATTTCTCCGCATCTCTCCCAAGAGATTTGGTTCACCCTTTGGGTCCACCTTCGGTGGCTACAACTCGACCACCCCATGGTCTCGTTTCAGAGCCTTGTTTGTAACATTTTCACTTTTTAACTCTTTAAACTCGGACTCCTATGTTCTCAGAAATTCCCTTTGCAAATTCCGGGATAAAAAAATGTCGTCGACGCCGTTCCCAATCGCACACGGACTCCACCGCGTACCGACCGACTCCGCGACATTGCCCTTGTTTTCACCCCTTCACCGATCGGCGGTAAGCCAGCGGCGAGCAGCCGAGGGTTTTCTGGAAGATGCGCGAGAAGTAATACGGGTCGTCGTAGCCGAGTTCTGCGGCCACTTCCTTCACGCTGAGTGCCGTGGTGTCGAGCAGGTGGCATGCGGCTTGCATGCGCAGGCGGATGTGATGTTCGACAGGGGAAGATCCGGTCTGTTCGCGAAACAGTGCGGAAAAACGGGCGGGGGAAAGCCCGGCGTGTCGCGAGATTTCCTGAAGGGTGAGCGGGCGCGCGACATGGGCGCGCATGAATTCAATGCTCTTGGTCAGGTCATGGGCGATCGCGCTCGAACCGCCACGCAGGCTTGTTCCAATTTGAAAAAACAATATGCCAAGCGCATGACGGAGGATGTGGGAAACAAGCAACAAGGTGCGCTCCGTGAATCCGGTGGAGGCAAGCCTGCAGGATTCACGGAACATTTTTGAGATCTCCTTGGAGGCGCCGGCGGGAAGCATCATCACATGCTCATGCGCAGGAAGCAGGCTTGCATAGGATGCCGCCGCCGTGCCTGAAAAATGCGCCCAATGGATCGACCACGGATCCTTCTCGTCGGCATGATAGGCGTGTGCTTTGTTGGGGGGAATGATCAACGCTTCACCGGCGCCAACAACGACTCTCCGTCCATCGGTTTCAAGCCACCCCTTTCCCTTGGTGCATAAAATCATGATGAATTCATCAAGCCCTTGCGGCCGTTCAATACCACTCCCGCGGGCAACGGGAAACCAGCCGAGGCTGATGACATGCAAGCCGACGCCAAGCGGATGACGACGCACCTTTTCCAGCACATCGGCCGGAGCATGATGAATGATCCTGTCAGGACAGCCCTTGGACTTCGCCTTCATGAGTAATAAGATTGTCCATCCTTTTAAGAAGCCTGTCCATTCACTTCCTCCGGAACATGTGCGAGCTTCACAAGGCCATGAGCACCGCGCAAACCATCGAATCCACCCTTCCGGAATCCGTTGACCTGGGGGAAATGAAAGCCTCGTTCCGGCAACACGGCTATGCTGTTGCCCGCGGGCTTTTCTCCGAGTCCGAGGTCGAGGAGATCAAATCAACCTTCACCCGCATTGCGGAAAACGGTCCGGTGCCCGGCCACTTCGAGCCTGTTTCCAAGGAGGAGTCAGGGGGCGACCCGTTGAAGGAATTCCCGCGCATCATTCATCCGCATCGCTTCGATCCTGTCTCGCGCCGGTATTTGGTTCATCCCGGAGTGCTCGCCTGCATGCGCGAACTGCTGAACGATGATGTCCTGGCCGCCAACTGCATGTATTATTACAAGCCTCCGGGCTCGCGCGGACAGGCGATGCATCAGGACAATTTCTACCTCCTGGTCGAGCCCAACACCTGCGTGGCCGCATGGACCGCGATCGATGATGCCGACCCCGAGAACGGCGGCATGTATCTCGTCTCCGACACGGCCGATGAGGAGATCGCCTGCCCTGAGCTGGCGAACAAGGAGGAATCGTTCACCACGCACTTCGTGCCCACGCCCAAGGGCAAAAAAGCGCTTCCTTGCAAAATGAAGGCGGGTGACACCCTGTTCTTCAACGGCAGCTCCATCCATGGATCCGGCCCCAACCGCTCCAAGGACCGCTTCCGCCGTTCCTTCATCTGCCACTATGTTCCAAAATCCACGCAGCGCATCAGCAAATTCTATCTGCCGCTGCTCTCACCAGAAGGGGAGGATGTCATGATCGAGGCCAACGATACCGGAGGTCCTTGCGGCAGCGGATGGAACCAGGGAACGGTCTGGGAAGGCGGAACGCATTGATCGTCAGAAGTCGTTTTCATTGGATGGTGAATCCGCCTTCGCTCATTGACGGCGGATTCCTGACCTCTTCTTTTGAACACACCGCATCGCTGCCTGCGAATCCGGTTCAACCATGAGCCTGTCGATAAGCGGCAGGGGTTTTTCCTCCGCCGAACTTTTCAAACCCCGCATAAAACGGCGCGACCGAACCGAATCCGCTTTCGAGCGCGATATCGGTGATTTTTAGGTTGGTGGTGATCAGCAGACGCTGGGCGTGACTGACACGCAGGCGGACGACATATTCCCAGACCGACATGGCCGAGTGCGCCCGAAAGAGCCGCATCATGTAGCGGTGGTTCAGGCCGACTGCTTCGGCAATTTCCCTGACGGTGAGATTTTCAAGATAGTGCGTGTTGATGTGACGGGTGATCGCCTCTATCCTTGCTTCACCTTTCGTGGTGCAGAACGAAGGTTGTCGGCGTCGCCTGCTTGGCATGACGAGGGCGAGGCGGTGCAGGCGGGACTGGATTTCCAGAAGCAGGACTTTTCGCAGAACGGCTTTTCCACTTTCAAAATCCGTCACCCAGCGCCGGAGTCCCGCGGACTCCTCCGGCGGGTATTCACCCAGCAGGAAATCGCCGGAAAGCAGGCGTTGCGTGAAGGGTTCGGGGATTTCCCATTGCAGCACCCACGGCAGGGGAAGAGTGATCCAGATTCCCTCGCAATCACCGGGAGGGGAAAGAAGCTGATGGGGAATGCCACCCCAGAAAAGCGCGAGTTTGCCGGCGGACACCTCGACGATGCGACCTGCGTGAAGATAGCGGAGCGGCCCGCCGTGCATCGGAATATTGATCTCCACATCCGCATGGGTGTGGGCTCGTTGCATGACTTGAACATTCCGCATCCACCAGACACGCCATCCCATGGATGTTACGTGATTGGTAGGGCTCGCTGACACCGGAGGTTACTATTCAAGAGAACTCCTGACTTATGCAAGATGCAATATTCCGATGAATGGCCCATGATCGCTTCCATGAAATCATCACACATTCCGAGCAGCGCCGCTCCCGTTCTCACCATCGTCGGAGCGGGTTCAATCAACTGGGGCCGCCACATCGTGGTGGACATGATGCTCAATCCCGATCTTGGGGGAGCGGAGATACGCCTCGTGGACCTGAACGAGCACCGCCTCGCCATGGTGCTCGAGTGGTGTGAATTCGCCAGGCGCCGGCTCGGTTGCGATCACAGGATTTCGGCCCACACCGATTTGCAGGAAGGTCTGCGCGGAGCGACCGCCTGTCTGCCCGCCATCTCGGTGGGCGGCGACCGCCTCTGGCGCTACGATTCCACCCACCCCCAACTGGATGGCATCTTCCAGGCGGTCGGCGACACCACCGGCCCCGGCGGCGCGGTACGCGCCTTGCGTCATGCCCCGGTGATGCGCGGCATCGCCCGGACCCTCGCGGAGGTCGGCGCTCCCAATGCGCTGCTCCTGCAACTCACCAATCCCCTCAACGCCCTCACGGCGTGCATTGACCACATTCCCGGCATCCGGGTCTATGGATTCTGCCATGGCTACCATGATACGGAGCACAATGTCGCGCGGGCGCTTGGTCTCATCCCGCTTCATGCATCCCACGCATCCGAATGGCGCAAAAACATCCCGGTGATCCGCGTGGAGCTCGCGGGAAACAATCACTTTGTCTTCGCCGACAAGCTTCAGATCGGAGACCGAACCTACACGCAGAATGAAATCCACGAGCTCACGCCAAGGATCTTTGACGGTCCTTTCCGTGAGGCGGTGTGGTCGCGCTACGGTGTCTATGTCGGCAACAATGCGCGTCACCCGATCGAGTTCCTGCCGGGATTCAATGATCGCATGAACGATTTCGGCAGGCGCTGGGGAGTTTCGCCGGTCGCGGGCGAAATTGATCCTCTTCATGGCGAAAGACATGATGACAGCGAGGCGTTGCTCCGAGCGGCGCTGGACGAAGCCCGCCGGGATTTCAAATCCACCGGGTCCTGGAATCTGCGTCACAGCCACGAGCCGGTTGCCGAGATTCTCGGTGCCTTCCATACAGGCAAGCGCCTTGATGTCCACCTCAACCTCCGCAACGAGGGCGCGATCCAAGGTGTGGACGACGACCTGCATCTGGAGATGTATTGCCGCATCGAGAACGGGGAGGTTATCCGTCCGTCCGTTCGCTTCCCCGATGCCATCACCGGCGAGATTGGCCGCGTTGGCCAAAGCCAGCTTCTGCTTGCCCGCTGCTGCGATCAATTCGACGAGGATGTCCTCATCGAATCAATGAAGCTCGACGCCCTCATGCCCAAGGACGAGACGGTGATCCGCCGTCTCATGCGCGAGATGGTCGACTTCCAACGCGATCTGATTTTTCCAAACTGAGGCGAAACAAGGGCCGGGCAAGCCGGCCGCGAAGCCAACGCAGCATCCGGGTTGTTACTCCGTAAGCCACAGCCACTGATGTCAGCGGCTATTATCGGATTTTTTCAACGACTTCCCAACCCCCATCATTACCGGCACCGGTCGCGGTCCAGTCGACCCGGACGGGCGGTTCACAATCTGCAATTTACCTACCGAATCGGCCATCAACATGACTGAACTGCCTCCACCGTCGAGATTCAGCGCATCTTGACAGCCCAGCCCGGCCAGTAATTCAGCCAGTTCGTATTCACTCATACCCTCGCTGAATCCGGGTTGGCGACCATCCACCACCACGAGCGTCAGTAGGCGGCCTGTGGCATCGAGTCCCAACGCGGTCCGGGGATGCAAGGAGCCACCAGCTTTCGGAAGCACCTTCCCTTCACGCAGCAACCCGCTGAACCCGGCAATCGCAATCCGCGCCGGCAACGCCTCTTTGACTCTGGCGATGTGTCCCTGCCCATTTGGATCGAGCCAGAAACTCCAAACGGGTTTATCAACAGGACTGCGCACGGTGCCTTCGCTGACCACCCACCCCGACACATTGCACAAACCGCCGGCAGAGAATTGCTCTGGTGCTTCCGTGCCGGGAGTGGCGGGCAGGTTGCCCCAGGCGTTGGCATTCACGGCGGCGACGAGGTGCGCTTGAGACGCCAGTTTTTCCGGCTCCACCAACTGTGCCTCCGCTGGACCTTCGCCATCGGGATCATCGCCCACCGCCACCGCCAGATTCTGGGTTTTGTCCGCCAGGTCCACCTGCAGCACATGAATCTGCAAGGGGCGGGGTATGGTGCGCTTCTCGACTCGATACTCAAATCCATCAGCCCTTGCGGTGACTACCGCCAACCCCATGCCGACCAGACACAGCAGGCACTGCGGAAAAGACAGTTTGAGTTTCATTTTTTTCATAGCATCTCCCGGGCAGAGCCACAGTCAAAGCAGGGCAGGGCGACGGGCCGGCGTTTCTTAAGAGTTTCTCAAGAGTTTCTTAAAATTTGACTTTTGTTGTCGACCCGAGGCCCTCGGGCGATTTTACCTCCAGCCGAAGCGTTTCACCTTTGCGATGTCATTCCGCGTCGTTTTCATCAGGGCTTCATAGCCATTTTGTCGGACATCCGACTGAGCGCCGGCGCTTGCCGTCCGTCCCCGCGTGATCTGCGCCATTCCGACAAGCTGTCCTGCGACAGCCTATACCGCCCAGGCTTCGATTGATTTGGCTTTCACACACAGGCCGATCGATTTCTATAATGGTGCAATCATCTAATGAAGTTGAGTTTCACAAGCTGCGATTGGGGCACCACGAACCTTCGTGCGAGGATCGTGCGCGGGGATCAGGTCCTTAAGGAAATCCGCACCCATCAAGGCGCCTCCACGCTGAAATCTCCCGGGGAATTCCGCACGGCGCTCGGCGCGGCGATGGAATCGCTGGGAGCGGACAAACCGGTTGTGATTTCCGGCATGGCCGGGTCCAGTATCGGATGGAAGGAGTTGCCCTATGCGCGCCTTCCGTTCCGCCTTGATGGCAGCGACGCCGTGCTTGTTGAAATAGAACCCGACACTTTCCTGATCTCCGGGGTGCGTTCCGAGGATGATGTCATGCGCGGTGAGGAGACCGAGCTTCTTGGACTGGAGATCGGGCGTGAGGAGGCGGTCGTGATTCTTCCCGGCACCCATTCGAAGCATTGTGTTTTGCGGAATGGCGCGATGGTGTCCTTCCGGACCTTCATGAGCGGCGAACTCCACGCCCTGCTCGGCTCCCATGGCATCCTCCGCCAGTCGGTCGCGCCGGGATGGGACGAAGCGGCCTTTCTGGAGGGAATCGACGAGGCAACGCGCGGCGCATTGACCTCATCGCTCTTCAAGATCAGAACCCGTTCCCTCCTGCATCGGAAAAGCCCTGAATCAAATGGATCTTATCTCAGCGGCTTGCTGATTGGATCCGAACTCTTGGCGTTGCCGAAAGATATGCCGTTTGTTCTGGCCGCCGCTGGAAAGATTGCCGCACCATACCGCATCGCCTTCCACGCGCTTGGACTCGATACACGCAGCCGCATTCTCTCTGATGCAGAAGCCGCTGCCCTCGCCGTGCGCGGGCAGCGTAAAATCCTTGAACGCCGCGCCGCCCGGGGTTCTTGAACGCGCTGTGGCCGCAGGTTGAGGCGACCTTGGAACGTCCCGGACGTTGTATTATCCCGGAATTTGAATTCGGAATTCCCGAGATCATGGGAGGCGGCGTTAGAGCAACTTAAGTTGAGTCATAGCCACAAAATGCACAAGAGGCACAGGTTACATAGCATCTATCCGACTGGGCTCCATCAATTGCGCATCCCTATCTATTCTTAACTTGGGAGACTCCAATCTCTGAAAGCGTGTGCAATTAAGGCGTCTGCCAAATCATATCACCACGAAATAACCTGGTGATCCCTTCCTTCCTCCCTCTTGTGCATTTTGTGCATTCTGTGGCTACACCTTTTATAAAACTGCTATGAGCATCTTAAGTTGAGTCATAGCCACAAAATGCACAAGAGGCACAGATTACATAGCATCTATCCGACTGGGCTCCATCCCCTGAAAGCGTGATCACTCCAACACTCTGCCGAAACACCTCACCACGAAATTATCTGGTGATCCCTTCCTTCTTCCCTCTTGTGCATTTGGCCGGCCCGGCCGTTGATTCGCATCCGCTACGTGTGCATTCTGTGGCTACACCTTTTATGAAACCGCTCTAAAACCGCTCTGGAACCGGTCATCTTCAAAACCTTGAATGCAAGTTCTGTGATAAAAGGTGGATCCGAGATTACTGGGAGCTAAAGCCCCCTTTTAACGTTCTAACATTTTCACGTTTTAACTTCCGCCTGGACTCACCATCCGGGTGAACCGTTCAAACCTGTCAACACCGCTCTATTGCGCAATCTGGGATTATCGGCAATTGTTTTTTGCCCGGATGACACACCTGGTGGGGCTGAGTTCATCTGCTAGGGACATTGGTGCAGGGGTGCCGTCCAGCAGGGAATCGATCATCAGATCAAGGGTGGATCGGGCGGGTGCGGAGGTGTCGATCGGTTCGGGTTCCGCTCCGGGCTTGAGAATGCGGGCGGTTTCGTCGAGGAGGTTGGATTCGACAATGCCCTCCGTGCCGAACACTCGAACGATATCGTATCCCCAGGACAAGTGGCGCGAGGGGTTCAGGTAATTGCAGATGGCACTGGCGACCCCGCCGTTTTCGAGGGTCATCAGCATGGAGACGGCGCGTCGGCAGTCGCTGCCCGGATGGTCGTTGCCAAGAGGGGTCTCGCGTATTTCCATGGAAGCCACCCTGAGACCGGCGACCTGCTCGATGAAGCGGACGGGATAAATGCCCACCTGCGTGGCGAGGCCGCCGTCGATGGCTTCATCCTTGGGACGCCAGGCACCCCAGGGATAAGATTTCTGAACGAAGACCTGCACCACCGCGCCGATCGCGCCGGAGCGGACGAGACCACTCATGGCGAGGTAGGGTTGTTCGAGTGTGGCCGCGCCCATCTCGTGGTAACGGCAACCCGTTTGAGCGACGGTGGCGATGATGCGGTCAAGGTCCTCCTCGCGGAGGGCCGACGGCTTTTCCCCGTAGACATGCCGGCCGGCGAGCAGACACTTCACGGCATCCGCCGCCTGATCGGCGCGGCGCGTCGAGCAGAGGCTGACCATCTGCACCCGCGTGTCGGCGAGAAGTTCCTCCAGCGTCGCGTAGCGGGTCACCTCGCCGCATTCGGCGGGGATTGGTCGGTCCCCGAAGGCCGCCACGGCGATGAGTTCCGCGCGGGGATGCAGAGCCAGAGCTTTATCGATCTGGTGACCGTTCGCCCCGTAAAGGCCGATGCCGAGTTTTTTCATGCTAGGGACCAGTTGGTGATTTCCTCAGCGGTGTTCGAGGCCTGTTGCCCAATGGTATTTCACAGCATGTCGCGGGACATCCAGCTTCAGCGGACCGGCGGGAAGATTCCAAATAAAGGATGTCTTGGCCTCATCGTGCGAAGCAATCTGCGGCGTTGCCGATGGCAACGCGGCACCGACGGGCAACAGCGAGAGGCCGGCGGCGATCTCCACATCACCGGTTTTTTGGATGGGGAGTTCGATTTCCTCCCCCTCATAAATCACCGCATCGACCATCGCGCGCCCCTCCTCATCGGCATGCTCCCATCGGCCCTGATACTGGCCGATGCGCGCGGAGACGGGATCGATGACGGCTTTCCATACACCGGCGGAGAGGGCGAACCTGCCCGAATCGAGAGCCTGCGCCCGGACACCTTTTCCCTCGATGACATAGCGGAAACGGAGACTGCGGATCTTGAAGATTCCATCCTCCGGGAGGTCCATGTGGGGGGTGTGGTAGCCGAGGTTATTGATGAGCGCCACCGCCGAGAGGACATGGTTCTGCTCCTGGGCGTTCATGCTGTAGGCAGAGGTGAACGGGCGACCGTTGCAGAGGAACTGCAGCTTCAGCACAACGGCTGGATCCTCCGCGGTTTTCCACGAGCCGAAGACGGGACGGCGCTGATAGAAGAAATTCTCGCGGGTCACCGATCCGATGGTGCTCCCTTCGGAGAACCAGGTGGTGCCTGCCGTGGTGAGTTCCGGAGACCGGCGAATGAAGACCGCCTTGTGCTGGTGCGGCGTGGCAGGGAGCTTGCGGAACCGCTCGCGGCTCTCCTCGGGGCAGGGCAGCGGGACAAGCGTCAGGTCGATCGGGCCCGTCCAGAGCGTGTGCTCGTCGGTCGTCTTGCAGGTGAGCGGGAAGCCCAGACGCTCGGAAAGTTTTTCCACCGTGATGGGGTCCGGGAAGTCGGCGTAGGCGCGGGCCTGCGGACCTGAGAACATCTGGAGTCCGGGATGGAAGAGATCGGCCAGCATGCGCCATGCGGCGGCGCGGATCGTCTCGGCGTGACGGCGTGTCTCCTCATCCTTGAGAAGGAAAAGCACCCGCTCGCATTCGTGGATGGTGATGAGGTTGTAGGGAAGGCTGTTGTATTCGCAGAGCGTCCCGTTGCCTTGGATGCTCCGGACAACGGCCTCCAGGCGGCGGCGTCCGTATTCGAGCAGCGTGGGCACTCCGGCCAACTCACCCGCCATCGCCGCAACGCCCCCGCCCATCACCGAGATGTTGGTGTAGCCGGGCAGGATGTTGCTTCGGAAGGAGAACATCCCGCTGTTGCGCAGGGCCGTCTTCATCCGCTCCATGAGCGCCTCGGGGAGAATCCCCTCTCCGGCGACGAGCGCCTCGGCCACCCGGCCTCCGCAGAAGATCGCCCAGTTTCCGTCCGGCGGGCTCATTTGGGAAATCGGCTCCTCGAAGACATAGGGCCAGATTCCAAAGTAAGGGCTCACCGGATCGGCATCCTGAAGCGGCAGGACGCGGTCCAATATCGCCTCGGCGCGCCCATGCAGTTCGGTTGGGCCATGGCGCAACAGCAGGACGGCGTATTCGAGCGAATGAACGGTTGGATGGACCCAGGCGCCCGAGGCGAGGCGGGTGTGGTATCCGGGGCTGGTGAAGACCTGGCCGAGCATTCCCAGGGAGGCGTCGTAACGGCTGTCGCAATCGGCAAAGTAGGATTCGATATTCTTCATGGATGTTGGATTTTACTGAAAGTCGGCGAGGTCGAGACGGCGCAGGTTTTTGGCATCGACCCATGCGCCCGGCGCAGACCAGGAGAATCCCGCACGGTCGAGGCAGGAGGGATCGGGCGGAAATTGTTCGATGACCGTGGAGAGTCCGCGGATCGCGACCGGTTTGGCATCGGACTCCGGCCAGTCGATTCCCTCCTCCGGGATCGTCGCGATCGAACCGCTCGAAACGAGCGCCGCATTGCCCAGCAGCGTGTGCGCCCTCACATCGGCCAGCGAGCAGGGCATCGAGGCAAAGGCGGCTTCATCGCCGAGGAAACGCCCATACATCGGACCCTTGCTCTCGTCGTAGTCGGGTACAACGAATCCAGGCAGGTCGCATCGCAGGCCGGGCGCACTCTCCAGAACCTCCAGGGTGCCGGATTCGCCCTCCACGCGAATGACGAACGGAACATGACGGTCCACCGCATGGGAAAGCAGAAAGGAGGCCTTTACTTCGCCGAATTCGGCTTCCATGAAAAATGTGTCGTAGCTCTCGATCCGGCGGGCACGAGCCAGTCTGGCACGCACGCGGTCGGGCTCCGGCAAAAGAGTCCCGGGTTGCGACAGAATGAAACAGACATTGTTGAGCAGGTGCGACAATCCGTTCGTGGCGGGGCCGTCGAAGACGGGGCGATGTCCGAGCATCATTTTTCCAGCCCACGAAGCGCGGTTGTAGTAAGGCGCCCGCCGCGGCCATCCCGCGGAGACCGTGATTTGGCGAAGCTTCCCGAGCCGTCCCGAGACGACGAGTTCCCGGGCGGCCTCCAACTGGGGCCAACTGACCATGTGGAAGCCGACACGCACGCGCTCCGCCCCCTCCAAGGCGATCGCCTCATCAAGTTGCTGAATCGTGGGCAACGCGGGCTTCTCCAGGAGAATGCGGGCCCGGCTTGCCTTCAGAACAGCCTTCAACATCTCTTCGTGGAGCGGAATCGGGGTGCAGATGACGATGGCGTCCAGCTCCGGCTCGCCGGCGAGCATTTCGTGGTAATCCAAATACCAAGCCGTTCCCTGCGCGGTGAGACGGTTTTTCACATCCGCCATTTGATCCGCAAAAGGATCGGCAACCGCCCGCAATTTCGCCAAGCCTCGCCGCTCCAGATCCGCGATCGCCTCAAGGTGAACCAATCCATGACCTCCCACGCCGATCTGTGCAATGTTCATTTGTTTCTTAGTTTATTCATTTGGTAAGGAAAACTCGAATCTTCAGTGATCCCGAACTCCGAACCTGAGCAGATCGATTTGATTCAATCTACCGACCGCTCATCAGAACTCCCCCTCCAACAGGGCGGTGCAGATTGCCGGGCGGCGGAACGCGTTCATGTTCTATGATCCTCCACCACCAGCGCGGAATCATTCAATAGAATTCACAGGCACTTTCTCCGGATGATGAGCACGGGGAGTCGGGGGGGCGGGGAAAGGCAAAATGAAGAAGAAAATCGGAAAGTGGAAAGTGGAAATGCTGAAACTCATACCATTTCCATGATTAGACTGGTGGAATCGGCGAAGGGATTTTGATGATGGGCTAGAGAAACGCTGATTAAATCGCATAGAGGCCGTTGCGGGAAGAATGGGCCGCGGGCAAGGCGGCTTGGCACGAGCATCCCCGCAGCGGGCTGTAAGTGCCAAGCCAACACAGCCCCCGGCCTGT
>JBEAOJ010000245.1:0-4935 GCA_041164985.1 Verrucomicrobiota bacterium
GTTCGGGCTTCTTCAGTCGGAGCACGAGCGTGGTGACCGAGATGATGCCCAGCAGGGCAAGAAGGATGGAGAGGCGTTTAAGCATGATGAAACTCGGCCGCGGGACAGCTTGTGACGACCCTGCCATCTTCCATCTCCGCGATCCAATCGGCGAAGGAAAAAATGCGGCTGTCATGGGTGACGACGATGACGCAGCGGTCGGGACGGCAGGCGCTCTTTTTGAGCAACTCAAGGGCGTGGAGTCCGGTCTTCGCGTCCAGGGAGGCGGTCGGCTCGTCGCAGATGATCAGCTTGGGGTCGTGGACAAGCGCGCGGGCGATCGCCACGCGCTGCTGCTGGCCGCCCGAAAGCTGCTTGGGGAAGGAGGTGAGGCGGTTGCCGAGGCCGACCTCGGACAGGATGAGACCCGCCTTTTCCTCGGCCTTCCGGTGGCCCCATCCCTGCAGGATGAGGGGGATGGAGACATTCTCCACCACGCTGAGCGTCGGGATGAGGTTGAACTGCTGGAAGATGAACCCTACGTTGCGGCTTCGGAATCCCGTGATCTCGGCGTCGCTCATGCCTCCTAGGTCATGGCCGAAGACACTGATCGTTCCCGAGTCGGTGGCCAGTGTCCCGCAGATGACGCTCAGCAGTGTGGTTTTTCCGCAACCCGAGGGGCCGACGATCATGGTGAGCTGTCCGCTGAGCGCCTCGAAGGAGACCTCCCTCAAGGCGTAGGCCGGAGTGTCGCCGTTCGGAAAGGTCTTGGTGACCTTGTCGACGCGCACGGCGACCGCAGGGGCGGTCTTGTTTTCCGAAGGGCTCATTTGAAGACGACGGCGGGCTCGAGTTTGGCGATCTTGCGCAGGCCGATCGCCGCCGAGAAACAGCAGATGAGGATGATGATCACCGCCACGAAGACGGGCACCTGCCATGGCATGAAAAACGGCGGTTGCTCGAGCTTGAGCACCCTGTATCCGAAGATCGTGGTGAGTCCGACCCCGAGGCCGAATCCGATGAATCCGACCGAAAACGACTGCAGGAAGACCATGGCGGCGAGAATCGGCATGCGGGCCCCCATCGCCTTGAGAGCGGCCAGGTAGCGGAGGTTGTCGAGGATGAAGAGGTAGAAGGTCTGGCCGGCGATCGCGATGCCGACAATCACGCCCATCAGCACGACTGTGCCGAAGGAGATCGGGATACCGGTGTTCTTGATGTACCACCAGATGGTGGTCCAGAAGAGGTCATCCCTTTCAAAGGCCCGCAGACCGGGGGCCGCACTGATGTTCTCGGCCAACTCCCTTGCCGACACACCCGGCTTCGGCTCCACGAGGACGCAACTCATCATCTTGCGCTGCGGTTTGGCAAACTGCAGGGCGCGGTCGTAGGTGGTGTAGACATACGGCTGGCCGAGGAAACTCCGGTTGGCATGGCAGAGCGCCACCACGCGGGCCGTCTTGTCGTTGATCTCGAAGGTCGTGCCGATGTCGATCGTGATCCCCTTTTTCCGGAACTTGGCGATGCCGACCTGGTCGATGATGACGGCATCGGGCAGGCGCAGGTCCTCGATCCTCCCCTTGGTGATCTCCATGGGGCGCCCGACGAAGGTGGCCGTATCGAGTCCCACCAACTGCACGTTCTGGAAGGAGCCGTCGCTCAGGCGCGCCTGCTCGATACCCACATAGAGGGGGACGGCCCACTCGACGCCCGGCACTCCACGCACGCGGGTCACCTCGATCTCACGGAGCGGGATCACCTCGTTGACCTGCTCCACCTTCGCATCGAAGACCCAGACCTTGGCGCCGATGTTTCTGACAGTCGCCGAGGTCCAGAGCATCAGACCGCAGAAAACGGATGCCTGCTGGGTCATCAGCAAGGAACAGAAGGTCAGCCCCACGACAAGCATCACGTACTTCGCCCTGTCCCGGAAGAGCATGAGGAGGGCGATGCGGAGCATGGGTGGAGAGAAGGATGAAACCTGAAACTGGAGACCTGAAGAGGAGGATGGGCTGAAGTTAGCGCATCAAGAGGAAATTCACTTCCTTAAGGCGAATGGACCTGTGCCTGTGTGGTTACTTCTCTTTTCAGGTTTCAAGTTTCAAGCCTCAGGTTTCCTGCTGCGCTACCGCGCGGCAATCTGCCTCTCCGCGTATTTGGCCAGCATGTCGTATTCGAGATTCACGGGGCTGCCTGCGCGCAGGTCTCCGAGGTTGGTCTCCTGCAAGGTGTGTGGAATGATCCAGAGACCGAAGCGATCGTCGGCGAGCGAGGCGATGGTCAAGCTGACACCATTCACGGCGATCGACCCCTTCTCGATCAGGTAACGGGCTCCGGCCTCCGGCAACGCGATGATCAGATTGAGATCCGCACCCTCGGTTTCCGCGGAGAGAACCTCGGTCGTGGTGTCGATGTGCCCCTGCACGAAGTGGCCGCCGAAGCGTCCGTCGGCACGCAGGGCGCGCTCGAGATTCACCCGGGTTCCCGAAACAAGCCCTCCTAGATTGGTCCGGGCGAGGGTCTCTCCCAGCAGGTCGAAGCATGCCGAATCCCCATCGGTCGAGGTGACGGTGAGGCAGCAGCCGTTGACGGCCAGGCTTTCGCCGAGGGAGAGCCCGGCGGCGAGCGGGGTCTCCAGAGTCAGGCGGGCGGCATCACCGCGCCGGTCAAGGGAACGGACGCGACCGATCGATTCGACAAGTCCGGTGAACATGCGGTCAGGCTACCTGAGAAAGAGCCAGCCGACCAGCGCGAGCACGGGAAGCAGGATCGGGATGGCGTAGCGGACGATGTAACCGAAGAATCCCGGGGTGTTTGCGCCGAACTGCGTTGCGACGCTCTTGACCATGAAGTTGGGCCCGTTGCCGATATAGGTCATGGCGCCGAAAAACACCGCGCCCATCGAGATGGCGATCAGGTGCCTGGGATCATGGGTCGCAATCCGGAGGACATCCTCGGGATTGCCAAGCATCCCTCCCTTCAGGCCCAACTCCACCGAGAGGAAGGCCAGGTAAGTGGGGGCGTTGTCGAGGAAGGAGGAAAGGGCCCCCGTCAGGTAGTAGAAATGGAGCGGGCCCATCCCGAGGGAACCGCCCAATTCAGGGGCGTAATGCTCCAGGTAATCCAGAGCCGGCACCATTGTTGCGAAGATTCCGAGAAAGAGCCACGCCACCTCCTTGATCGGGGCGAAGGTGAAGTCGTTCTTTTGATGGGTGAGGCGGGGGGTGAGATACCAGGAGAGGAGTGCCGCCGCCACCATGAGAAGTTCCCTCCAGGGACTGGGTAGAAACACAGCGGCCAGGATGGCGCCGAGCGCCGCGAGATTCCCCAGTCCCTCAATGCCCCAGCGTTCCTCCGCAGTCGCCTCATCGCGCACGACGCGCGGGGCCCTCAGGAAGTTTTCCCGGTCGATGAGATAAAAAATCCCGAGCAGCAGCCCCGTCGTCAGCAGCCACGGCCGCCAGAGATGCCCGAGCGTCCACCAGAAGGGGACACCCTTAAGGAATCCCAGGAAGAGCGGCGGGTCGCCGATCGGGGTGAGGGCTCCGCCGACATTCGAGATCAGGAAGATGAAGAAGACGCAGTGGAATCCGGTGATCCGGTATTTGTTCATCCGGATCCAGGGGCGGATCAGCAGCATGGAGGCTCCCGTGGTGCCGATGATGCTGGCCATCACCGAACCGATCATCAGAAAGATCACGTTCCTCAAAGGCGTGGCCTCGCCGGAGACACCGATGTGAATGCCTCCCGCCACGATGAATAGCGCGGCCATGACGACGACGAAGCCGACATATTCATGGAGCGGATCGAGCAGGCGGGCCGCACCTCCCGGAACCGCCATATAGTACAGGACCGTCACCCCTCCGAGGAGCACGGACACCTTCGGGTAGTGCCTCTCCCACCAGTGCGTTGCCAGGAATGGCATCCCCGCGATCGCAAGCAGGAGTGCCGCGAAGGGCAGCAGAAGCAGCGGGGGCGGCAGGGCGTTGTGAAGATCCGTGGCAGGCATGGCAACGCTGTCTTTTTCATGGACTTCCGGCTATTCGCGAGCAAATTCAATCACCTTGAATATTTTCCGGATGTTGAAACACCTCACGCTTCTTCCCCTGCTGCTCCTTGCCGGTTGCGCCTCGGTCAGCGTGGGCAACATCAACCCGAAGGGGAAGCCTCCGGGGAAACTTCCCGACAAGATCTATGTGCAGGAGTTCACCGCTCCATACGACAGCTTCCGCGTCGACCGCAGCAACCACGACCTGTTGGCCTTCGTGAAGGCGGAGCGCCGGGCCTTGGCCGTCAACATTCAGGAGCAACTCACCAAGCACATCGCCCCTGCCGAGGTTCTCCCCGAGGGGGCTCCCCTGCCCAAAGGAAACTTCTGGCTCGTCAAGGGCGTCTACGACCGGGTGAATCAAGGGAGCCGCGCCTTGAGGATCGGCGTCGGATTCGGCGCCGGAGGCACCAAGCTCGAGACCCGCGTTCAGATCCTCGATCTCTCCGGCAAGACTCCTTCCACGTTTCTCAGCATGCTGACCACGGGTGGCTCGGGTCTTGCACCGGGTGCCTGGGCCGCCTTCACTCCGGCGGGGGCTTTCTTCATTCCCGGGGCGGTGGCGAATGCAGGCGGGGCCTCCCTCGGAGGGCTGTCCGTCGACCGCGTCAGGACCGCGCGCGAGATCACCGCCACCCTTTCGGAATACTGCTTCCAGAAGGGATTGATCACCGAGCGCCGGACCCGTCGTCCCAAGAAGGTCGGACTCCTGCCCGCCTTTCAAAGGCCCGATTTCATCATCCCGAAAAAGGGACTTTAGGAACCGTGGATAAACTCCTGCAAATGTCTTATACCACTCGGACAGATATAATGGTAGAATAAGGGTTACACGAGGGTGACTATGTGATTGAGTGAGTGGATGGCACGACCGAGAGCAAAACTGGATTACGCCAAGGAGGCCGCTGAGG
>JBEAOJ010000246.1:0-7587 GCA_041164985.1 Verrucomicrobiota bacterium
AACGGCTTGACGAAATCGGGCCGTTTACATGGACTGCGCCTTCTCGGTTTTCGGTAGCGTAGCTCAGTTGGTTAGAGCGAGGGACTCATAAGCCCTAGGTCACAGGTTCGATCCCTGTCACTGGCACTCTCACTATCCCGAACACCCATCCCACCCCTTTCCTATGGCAACCTCCAAAGCAACCGCAAAGAAGAGCAGCTCCGAACTCAAGCGCAAGCGCCAGACCGTCAAGCGTCAGGCCCGCAACACCAGCGTCCTCAGCCGCCTGAAGACCGAGGAGAAAAAGCTGCGCGCAGCCCTCGAGTCCGGTGTCAGCGAGGTGAAGGATCTCTACAGGAATTTCACCTCGGCACTCGACAAGGCCGCCAAGAGCGGAGTCATCCACAAGAATGCCGCCGCCCGCAAGAAGAGCCGCCTGAACACGCGCGTCTCCGGTCCCGCCAAGCCGGTCGCCGAGGCCAAGCCGAAGAAGGCAGCCCCCAAGGCAAAGGCTGCAAAGAAGAAGTAACGGCCTTCATTCTCCGATTCCAAGCCCCTCGGCAAGCAACTGAGGGGCTTTTGTTTTGGAGAAAATCCCGGGGCTTTCACCGCATTGCTGATGGGGAGTGGCCGAAAAGCCGGCTGAAGGATCGGCTGAATGTATGGATGTCCGGATATCCTGCCCGCTCCGAAGCGCATTTCACGCTGAGTCCCTCCTCTTTGATCCAGTTGGCCGCACGGCGCAGGCGCGTTTCACGCAAATAGCGGCCGATGCTCAATCCCGTCTCCTCCCTGAAGCGTGATCGCAGGTGGCTTTCACTCATGGAGAGTCCTCGGGCCAGCTCCGCAAGCCTGATGCCGGGGTGGTGCAACTGCAGCGCGTGGACAGCCCCGACAAGGTTCTCCCTTTGGTCGGTCTCATCGGGATCATGAACGGGATAAAGCGCCCTCAGCAAGCGATGTAGGAGCGAGGAAAGCAGCAGCCCGTCCCGCTCCGGCCGGATCCATTCCTGAATTAAAGAGGCAAGAAGGCTCTTTTCACCGGGGCCGAGACGGCGGGCTCCCCTCCAAGCTTCGCTGGAAACCGAATGCTGCGGCCAGTCGAAGGTGACGAAAGCCCAGTTCAGCCTTTTTGCAATCCTCGCGTAGGAATGAAGATGCAGGGGTGGGATGAGCAGGGTTTGAGAGGGGCCGAGGGACTCGCACGAGCAGTCGATTATCACATTGCCGCGACCAAGCAGGGAAACGATGAGAACCCAGCGCTGGTGAAGATCGGGCGATAGTATTCCGGGGGAAAGGCGCGCTCCGTCGCTTCGTGAGAAGAGCAGAATGTTGTCCGGAAGCATTTCCCGCGGCCGGTTGACACCCTTGAAGTAGTCGTCCGGCTCCTCCATTTCATGAAGCAATCCTTTAAGAATCCGATTGTTCATTTCATCGGAAATGACAAATAAATCATCGCTGCAGCCATGGCAAGGTCAGTTGGAAGGGGCTAGCCTGCACTCATGGGCAACACCACATCATCCTCCACAGGTTCAGTCGCAGTCCGCATCGGCGTGATAGGAAGCGGGCTGCGGATTCAACACGTCATCACGAGTCTCCTCAGGGAGTCGCCTTCGAGCACCGTGACCGCGCTCTGCGATCCCGATGTGGCCGCCCTGGATCGATTCCGCCGGGAAGTGGCCCCCGATGCGGCCGCGTGCGGTTCGGTTGACGAACTCTGCGCGAGGAAGGATGTCGACTGGGTCTTCATAGGATCGTTCAACTGTCATCACGCCGCCCACACCATCGCCGCATTCAGGGCCGGCAAGAATGTTTTCTGTGAGAAGCCCCTCTCTCTGTCGCTCGACGAGGCCGAGGAGATGCACGAATCCTGGAAGTCAAGCGGCCGCACCTTCGCCCTCGGACTTGTTCTGCGCTATTCCCCCCTTTACCGCATGGCACGCAGGTTTTTGGATGAGGGACGCATCGGGGAGATCCTTTCCTTCGAGTTCAACGAGACGCTCGACTTCAATCACGGGGGGTATATCCACGGCAATTGGAGGCGTCACCGCGAGTTGGCGGGCACCCATCTTCTGGAAAAGTGCTGTCACGACATCGACCTGGCATTGTGGCTTGCGGGCAGTCTTCCGACCCGTGTCGCCAGCTTCGGGGGGCGCGGTTTTTTCAAGCCGGAGAACGCGCGTCACGCCGCTAGGATCGGCAATTCACCCGAGGGGACCCCCGCCTACCGCGCCTGGCCCGACCCGCACGGGGTCGATCCCTTCGGCGACGACAAGTCGATCGTCGATCATCAGGTGGCCATCCTCGACTTTGCCTCCGGGATCAAGGGGACGTTCCACACCCAGTGCAATGCGGGCATTCCGGAAAGGCGGTTCTATTTCTGTGGCACGGAGGGGTCCATGCGCCTTGATGCCTACAGCGGCGAACTGGAAGTCGGGCGGATCGGCTGGGAAAAAACGATTTCCCTTCACAAGCCGATTGCAGGCTCCGGACATGCCGGCGGCGATGAACTGATGGCCAGGGAACTGGCGGAGGTTCTGGCTGGAAGCCGCGCCCCCGCCGCGGGATTCACGGAAGGGATAAGGTCGCTTGTTGTCGCCAATGCCGTGGACGAGGCGATGGAAAAGGGTGCGGTCGTCGACATGCGCCCCCAATGGAAACGGGTTGCCAGGGTCTTCGGGGGTGACGAGGTCCTTGATCGGTCATACTGATCCAGGATTCCCTGCTGGCAACCGGGTTCAATCCGGTGGTGGAACCCGCCCCCCCCCGTATTATACCACCTCCACTCTTATTCCGGAGGAATCAGCCGGTTCTTTCGGCGATGGGCGCTGTTGTCATCCCTCGGGTTATCTTCAGATTGACGCCACTTGCCGCCCGGCAAGCAGTGGCGCCCTGTAGGGGCCACCTACGGTGGTCTACCGCGCTCCCTCACAGGAGATTGGTTGATGGCATCCGCCTACCGGCGGACAGTGCCACCTCTTCGAGGCTGCGTCATCAACCGCCGTCTTCCGCACCCCTTTGTACTCGCTTGCTCCCGCAAGGCTCGCCCGATGGGTTCATCCGCCGAATGCAGATGACTACAACTCGACCTTCCCAAGGTCTCGTTTCCACGGGCTTGGTTGCCCTCGGTCTTTTGACTCGCTCGCACCATGCTCGGCTCGCCCTTTCGGGTCCCGCCTTTGCGGGATCTATCCAGGCCTTTCCCAAGGCTCTGTATTGCCTAGCCCATCACCAAAATCCCTTCGCCAATCCCACCAGACTAATCATGAAAATGGTATTAGCCCTTTAGCGCCCCCTGACGAAGGCCGAGAGTTCCTCGGTGGTCTGGTAGGCGAGGAAGGGGGTCATGAAGTAGACGCCCGGGAAGTGATCAAGCACGGAGCGGGTCACCTCCTTGGCGATGGCGACGCCCTCCTTGCGCCCCTCCGCGCCCTCAAGTCCCTCCATCCGTGACATGATCGGCCCGGGGATCGAGATGCCGGGTACCTCGTTGTGCAGGAAGAGGGCCTGCCTGCCGTTGAGCAGTGGCCAGACTCCCACAAAGACTGGTACTCCAAGGTGCGCCGTGCGTCGTGCCGTCTCCTCGACCAGGCGCGTCTCAAAAACAGGTTGGGTCATGACATACCGCGCCCCGGCCTTGATCTTGCGCTCCAACTTCTGCACCTGAGCATCGAGGTTGCGGGAGTTCGGATTGAAGGTGCATCCGGCGACGAGATCGGGACGGGCCTGAAGGTCGGTGCCGGCCTGGGTGTATCCTTCGTTGAGCCTGCGGATGATCTCCAGTAAGCCGACCGAGTTCACATCGTAGACGGAGGTGGCGTCGGGATGGTCGCCCCCCTTGGCCGGATCTCCTGTCAGCGCGAGCACATGGCGCATTCCCATGGCGGCCATGCCGAGCAGTTCGCTCTGGAGGCCGATCACGTTGCTGTCACGGCAGCTCAGATGAAGCAGCGGGGTGATGCCGCGCTGCTTGAGCATGGCGGCCACGGCAAAGTTGCTGACCCTGAGGATGGCGAGCGAATTGTCGGCCAGCGTGATGGCGTCGCTTCCTGCCCGGGTCAGCACCTCGGCCGCGGCGAAGAATTTCTCCAAGGGGAGGGTCTTCGGAGGATCGAGTTCGGTGACGATGACGGTCTTCCCCTCGGCCACCAGATCCAGAATGCTTTTCTCCCTGGGAGTAATCGGGCGTTCCGGTTGCTCGCCGGTGGTGACGGCCGTGGTTTTCTTCGGGCCCGGCCTGAGTCCCTTCAGTGCCTCGGAGAGCGCCTTGATGTGTCGGGGTGAGGTGCCGCAGCATCCTCCGACGAGGGCCGCGCCCGATTCCACCATGCGGCGGCCGAGATCGGCGAAATACTCCGGCGTGGTCCCGTAGGAGATGCGTCCCTCCTGATAGAAGGGGCGGCCGGCATTCGGGTAGACCGCGAGGGGGCGCGTCGGGGCGATCTTCTCCACCAGGCGCAGCATGGCCTGGGGGCCGTTCACGCAGTTGAGCCCGACAAGGTCGGCCCCCTCGTTCCCGAGGGTCTCCAGAAGATCGCCGACCCAGGCGCCTCCCGGCAGACGACCGCTTTCGGGCGAGGCGATCAGGGTGATCACCGGCTTGTTGCCGAGTGATTTGGCGATCCGGAGTGCGAGCGAGAGTTCACCGGGATCCTGAAAGGTTTCCAGCAGGATCAGATCGCATCCGCCGTCGAGGAGTGCGGCGATTTGCTCACGGAAGAGGGCCTCGCGGTCGATGCCCCGGGCCTCGGCCTCGGAACCGGATACACCAAGGGGGCCGACGCTTCCCGCGACCCAGGCCTGCTTGCCTGCTTCCGTCACGGCTTCGCGTGCGAGACCGGCGGCCCTGCGGTTGATTTCCGCGGCCCTGGATTCCAGGGCGAAGGAGGCAAGCTTCACCGCGTTGGCCCCGAAGGAATTGGTCGTGATCACCGACGCGCCTGCCGCGAGGTATTCGCGGTGGATTTCCACGATCAGCTCGGGACGCTCCAGACAGAGTTCCTCAAAGCAGCTTCCCGAGGGAATCCCCCGCTCGGCAAGCAGGGTGCCCATGGCCCCGTCGCCGCAGAGCACTCCGTCGTTCAGGGCAGTCAAGAAATCGCTCATCCTGGTATCAGTTGCGCCTTGATCGTTGTGCCACCAGGCGAACGCTGATCGCGAACATCAGGGCCGCAAAAAGCGCGGTGACTCCCAAGCCGGCAAGGTATCCGGCCGGAATGAAGGTTCCGGATCCTGCCGAAAAAGCGGCGCGGATCGCCGTGACGCAGTAGCTCACGGGATTGAGAAGGCCTACCCAGTAGAGCCAGCCGGTTCCGGCGGGCATCGGGAAAAGGGCTCCCGACATCATCCAGAGCGGCATCAGGAAGATGTTCATGATCGCGTGGAAGCCCTGGGTGGAGTCCATGGGCCACGCGACCAGGAAGCCGAGGCCCGTCATGGCCAAGCCGACAAGAATCAGGGCCGGAAGCAGGAGGAGGACCTGATGGAGGCCGATCGGCATCCCGGCTAGAGGTGCCAGCACGCAGAAGAGTCCCGCCTGAAGAACGGCGAGCGTGGTGCCGCCGAGGAATTTGCCAAGCGGGATCGCCGCGGGGGAGAGGGGAGCCACAAGCGCCCCCTGGAGGAATCCCTCCCGACGGTCCTCGATCACCGAGATGGTCGAGAAGATCGCGGTGAAGAGCATGATGAGCACCAGGGTGCCGGGGAAGAAGTAGGCAAGGTAACTCCCTGCATCGGCAGCCGCAGAGGGGTTGTGGAAGGAGGGGCCGAATCCCGACCCCACCAGCAACCAGAAGACAAGCGGGGTCGCAAGGGCGCCGATGATGCGGTTGCGCTGGCGGAGGAAGCGGATGACATCGCGCCACCAGAAGGCGATCGCGGGAGTCAGGAGAAGGCGGGTCGGTTTCGTCATGGCTCAGCGCTTGTTCCTCTTCTTTCCCTTGTTTACCTTGTCTCCCTTCAAGGGCTTCGTGCGGTCCGGCTCCACATCCTGATCGGCAAAGAGCCTTCCTGTGCGGGCAATGAAGACATCCTCGAGCGTCGGCCGGGCAATCCGGAGGGAGGTGATGGCCCCGGGAAAATCCCCCGAAAGCCGCGCCGCAAGCTGGTACGCCTCGCGGTGCTCGATGCGGACTTCCCCCTCGACCACGGTCGCGGGGATGCCTGTCTTTTCCGTGATGGTCCGCGCCAGCTGATCCGCGCCGGTTCCCTTGGAGACGCCGAGGCTGATGACGTCGCCGCCGATCGCCGAGGTGAGCTCTTCCGGAGTGCCCAGGGCCACCAGTTTCCCGTGACTCACGATGCCGACGCGATCGGCGCGTGCGGCCTCCTCCATGAGGTGAGTGGTGCAGAGGGCCGTGACGCCGTGTTCGGCGCGGAGTTTTTCGAGTGCCGCCCAGAGATCGAGACGCGCGCCCGGGTCGAGTCCCGTCGAGGGCTCGTCCAGAAGCAGGACCTCGGGACGGATCAGGAGGCACTTGGCGATCTCGGCCCGGCGCTGGAGTCCACCCGAGAGGGTCTCGACCGGATCGTTCCGGCGGTCGGTCAGGTTCAGGGCCTTCGCGGCTTCGTCGATGCGCGATTCGAGTTCCGCACCCTTGAGTCCGTAGAGGGCTCCGCCGCAGCGGAGGTTTTCCAGAATGGTCAGCTTGCCGTCGAGACTCGGTGACTGGAAGACAACGCCGAGCCGGGCTCTGACTTCCGAGGCCTCCGTGACGACATCATGCCCCGCGATGGCGGCCGATCCGGAGTCGGGGAGCGAGAGGGTCGCGAGGATCCTGAAGAGGGTGCTCTTTCCGCCGCCGTTGGGTCCCAGCAGGCAGAAGAGTTCGCCTTGGCGGACTTCCAGGGAGATGCCGTCGAGCGCGCGGCGTTCGCCGAACGACTTCACCAGGTCGCGTGCGACGATTGCGTGTCTGTGGTCGGGTGCGCTCATGAAACGGGAAGATTCTCCGCAGGGGAGGCCGTTGGCAAGGACTCGGGGAGTTGCAGTCCGGCGATCGCCTCCATCACCCGGTCGGAGAGGTGCTGGTAGAGGACCCTTTCATCCCCGCCGCAGCTTGCGGGGTCAAGTTCCTGCGGGGTGAATCGGATCGGCTCCCCCACCACCACGGTGATCGGGCAGGCGGTGATCTTTACGGATCCCTTCGGAAAAGCCTCGTGCGACCCGAAGATGCGCATCGGCTGCACCGGGGCTCCGGTCTTGGCGATGACGAGGCCGATTCCGGCCTTCCCCTTCTGCAGGGTGCCGTCCGGGGAACGCGTTCCCTCGGGGAAGAGGACGACGCCGTTCCCCGACTTCACCGTGCGGATCACGGTCTTGAGCGCCGACATGTCGTTCCCGTCGCGATCGACGAGGATGACGTTGATGTGTGGGAGGAGCTTCCCGAGCAGCGGGATCTGCAGGAGCGTCTTGCGCGCCAGATAGTAGATGCCGCGACGCGAGCAGATGCCGACGAGCGGCGGGTCGAAGTAGCTCTGGTGATTCGAGGCAAGGATGAGGGGCCCCTCCTCGATCATGCGACCGGGATGCACGACGCGGAAGCTGAAGAAGAGCCGCGCGGTGATCTTCGAGAGCGTGTACCAGAAATAGTAGGTGAAGCTCATCAT
>JBEAOJ010000247.1:0-2553 GCA_041164985.1 Verrucomicrobiota bacterium
TTGCTTTTTTGTTGCTCTTCATGGTGGATGGTTGGTTGTTGCCTTCTTCCGGCCCTGCCTTGTGGCAGTTCAGCCGACCATCCGCCATCAACTTTTAACGCTCAAAAAAACGCGGCCAATCCCTTCGCCAATTCCACCAGATTAATCGCGTAAATGGTATAATGCATAATCCGCGTTGATTCTGCAGTTTTAGCCCTTTTTCACTCTCCCCGAGATCATCACGTCCGCACCGATTTTTTTGGAGCTCACATCTGCCAGATATGCGGGTTTGAATCGGGCGCTGACGGCGGGAACATTGCCTCCCTGGATAACGGGGGCAATGAAGAATCGGACTTCATCGACCAGATTGCGCTTGAAGGCTTCGCCGAGTGTCTGCCCGCCCCCCTCGATCAGGACGCACGAGATACCTCGTTTCCCAAGTTCCTGCAGAACCTTCCGGAGAGTCATTCCTGTGAAAACCAGGGTACGGGCGCGGTGGGTGTCGTTGAGGAGTTTGGATTTTTCGGGGATCTTTCCGCTGCGTGACCAGACGACGCGCCAAGGTTGGGGGTGATTCTTTTGCCGCCTGATTCCACGGATGGTGAGGGACGGATCATCCGCGCGGACGGTGCCTCCTCCGACAAGGATCGCCTCGACCGAGGACCGGAGTCGCATCGCTTCCCTGCGACTGGCGGCAGAGGTGATCCACCTCCGATGGGGCGGTGAGTCAATGCGTCCGTCGAGAGACATCCCCGCTTTGGCGATGACCCAGGGAAGCCCTGTGGATGCACGGTGGTTCCAATGCGAGTTCAATGCGGCACATTCTCTTGAGAGAATGCCCACGGTCACTTTGATGCCGGCCTTGCGGAGAATCTTTGCCGCCCGTCCCCGGTGTCGTTTGTCGGGATCGGTGGCGCCGTAGACGACACGTGAGATTTCCGCGCCGATGATCGCCTCCGTGCACGGGGGGGTCTGGCCGTGTGAAGAGCAGGGCTCCAGGGTGACGTAGAGGGTGGCGCCTGAGGCTAGGAGTTTGGAGTTAGGAGATGGGAGTTTGGGAGAGGATCTGGATCCGGATTTTTCCGCTGTTACCAGCTCCCGACTTCCTGCTCCCAGTTGCCTGATCGCCTCGATCTCTGCGTGCGGGAGGCCTGCGGCGCGATGGTGGCCCTTGGCGATGATCCTGCCTCCCTTCACGAGCACGGCCCCTACCGCCGGATTGGGGGCTGTCCGTCCAAGGGCACGCGAGGCCTCCTTGATCGCCAAACGCATGAAACGTTCATCGGAGTTTGGGGCAACTTGCGAGGTCATGGTGGTTGGCAATTTTCCGCTACTGCATTGGTGAGCGGTTTCCACTCACCTGACGGCGATCGCTCAAGGGGTGCTCAAGGGTGCCAGATTGAAAGGGGTATGCGCGCTTATATGGAAAATTCATAATCTATCCCAAACTTCGGAGTTAAGCAGGGCTATTTGATGCGCCCCACTCTGTTACCCAAGCACTATCACGAGATCGTGGTTGAATCAGCGTTTACTTCAGCCTGAGTTCCTGATCCAGACGGGTCAATGTGCCGCTCCCTTCACGAAGGACAGCACCTTGGTCTGGTCCCCACCCGAGGCCCAGACAGCACGGAGAAAGTCGGCGGGGTGGATGTCATGCTCCTTGAGAAAGCGGCGATCGCCCCCGCAACCGTACATGATTTCGTGGCAGAGACCGCCCTTCAGGAAGCAGGTGGCCTTCACGATGATGCGCGGAAGCCAGGGGATTCCTTCAAGTTCCTCGGTCTTGGCGGGAAGTTCCGCGGCCTCCGTCACCGTGGTTGCTGTGACACCCTTCTGATGCACGAGGAAGTAATCACGGCGCGCAGCAGCGATAAGAAGGACGGTGTTCCAGTCGGGCTCCCCTGCCGAAACCATGTCCTCCGCCCAGTCGTAGAGATTGATGGGACGCAGGCCCACGGAAGTGAGCCATGCGCGCTCATCCGCGGAGAAATAGCTTTCCAGATCGCGGTTGCCGCCGTGGTAGAGATCAACGGCCTTGTCGTAGAGTTCGCGCAGTTTCCGGGTCCAGAGATAAGAGTTCATACCTCCAATATATCCCGGGATGACCAGCAGCGACAGGGCAAATCACGGATTATCCCATGGAACAATGACAACATGATGCGATGCGGTCGGGTTAAAAATACAGGCTTTTCGCCATTCCGAGTGGGGATTATTCCGGAAAGACAGGGAATATGTCTCACGCAAAGGACGCAACGAGCGCAAAGAGGGATTCCACGTCGCTGAGTTTTTCAAGGATCTCTTTTCAAGAACTTGCATAAAACAGAGTTGTTTATCTTTTCTGTTTTATCGGGCGCTACTTTTCGATCCTACCTTGGCGACCTTGCGCCCGTTGCGGGAAAACCTCACCCCCGGTTGATCCACCTTCATGATCTTCATGGTTCTATCTCTGCTTTCCTGATTTGACTTCGGTGTCTCATCCTGGCCGATGAAAACAGCGAGAAGCCGGGACAATCCCCGTAGCGGGCTTTGACTGGGCACGCCAACACGGCTCTTCCGAATTTTCAGACAGTCCCT
>JBEAOJ010000248.1:0-2731 GCA_041164985.1 Verrucomicrobiota bacterium
CAGGATCTCCTCATGAGCGAGGACAAGGAGTATGTCGGCACCATGAAGCTTGGCGAGATGACGGACTCCCAGGATGCCGATGGAGAGATCACCGGGACGCGCCCCGTTCCGGAGTTCACCCGCGAGCAGTTGGAGAGCGCCTTTGCCAAGTATGACGGCGATTTCTACCAGACTCCCCCGATGGTCTCCGCGATCAAGAAGGATGGGGTCGCCCTCTACAAGCTCGCCCGTCAGGGGAAGACCATCGAGCGCGAACCCCGCTTCGTCCATATCTACGCCCATCAGATCCTCGCTCTCCGCCCGCCTGAGATCGACTTCCGCGTGGTCTGCAGCAAGGGATTCTACGTGCGCACCTACGCCTTCGACATCGGGAACGATCTCGGGTGTGGTGCCCACCTGAATGCGCTCCGCCGCACCAAGTCGGGACGCTTTGATGTCGACATGGCCTTCCCTGCGGCCGATCTCAAGACCGCCCCTCGGGAGGCAATCCTGGCGAAACTCCTGACCCTCCCGCAGGTCTCGCGCTTAAGGGGAGCCTAAGAAATTTTCGCGCAGAGACGCAGAGGCGCGGAGAGATGAAATTGATTCACAGGGATGAAAGGGATGAAGGAGATATCATGGGTGGTATCGCCTCAACTCTTTCACTATCCCTTTTATCCCCTTCATCCCTGTGAATATTCTTCACTCCATTGAGGAACTAGCATCCCTGAAGGGCCCGATTGTCCTCGCGGCGGGGACGTTCGACGGGGTGCATCTCGGCCATCAGACCCTGATCCGACGTGCGATGGAGGAGGCCTCTGCCTGCGGAGGGACGGCCGTGGTGATGACCTTCGACCGCCATCCGGCTTCGCTGCTCCGTCCCGAGAAGGCCCCGAAACTCCTGACCAGGAACGAGGGGAAGAACGCTCTGCTCAAGGGGATGGGTGTTCCGGCGTTGCTGTTGCTTGAGTTCACCAGTGATCTGGCCGGTGTTCCCGCGCGTGACTTCATCGCGTCGCTCGTTGCGGCATGCTCCCCGCTTCATGCCTTTTGCGTCGGGCGCCAGTGGACTTTCGGGAAGGGAGGCGAGGGGAATGTGGCTCTCTTGAAAGAACTGGGTGCGGAGCGGTCATTCGAGGTCATCCGGATTGATCCCGTGATGGCCGCTGATGTACCGATCAGCAGCACCCGGATCAGGAAAGCCATCGCCTCCGGTGATTTCGCCGAGGCATCCGCCTGCCTCGGCCGACCGTTTCTCCTGACAGGAAAGGTGGTGAGCGGTGCCGGTCTTGGCACCACAATCGGCTTTCCGACGGCGAATCTCAGCGTGGAAGGGATGCAACTTCCCCCTGACGGTGTCTATGCCGTCAGAGTCCATCGTGAGGGGGGAGTTTATCCGGGAGTCGCCAATATCGGGGTCCGTCCCACGGTGGATCCCACTTCTAGCAAGCGCACCGTCGAGGTCCATCTCTTCGATTGGTCAGAAGACCTCGTCGGAAAAGAACTCTCCTTGGAATTCGTGAAGTTCCTCAGGGGTGAGGAAAAGTTTTCCGACTTCGACGCCCTAAAGGGGCAGATTACCAAGGATTGCGAGCGGGCAAGAGCGATTCTCAGTCCTTGACATTCCGGTGCCAAAGTGGCACCGATAGCTTATGGAACAAGTCCTTGAAGAACCACGGATGCGCATTACTGCCCGCGTCACGGAAACCATGCGTGACACAATGGAACAGGCTGCTGAACTGATGGGGGCGACTCTCAATCAATTCATGGTGCAGATTGCTTATCTGGAGGCTCAACGCGTGATCGAGAGGGAGTCTGTCATCCGACTCTCACAGAATGATGCAAGGAAAGTCCTCTCCCTGATCGATACCCCTCCCAAACCCAACAAGCTTCTCAAGCAAGCGGTGAAGGAGTTTAAGGGGTCCGTTCGTGCACGTCGTTGAACTGCTTTCCAAGCGGGATGACCGTGAGGGATTTGACTGCGGCAGTGAACCACTTAACCTCTTTCTCAGGCAAACGGCGCGACAGCATGCCGATCGGGGTATCTCCCGGACCTTCGTCCTGACCGACGAGGAAGGTGACCACAAAACCATCCTCGGCTTTTTCTCGCTCAATCTCTGTCAGATCAAAGCCGAGTTGCTGGCTTCGAAAGAGTCAAAAAACCTGCCAAGGGACGTTGCCGGTGTCAGGTTGGGACGATTGGCTGTCTCTCTGAATCATCAGCGCAAGGGATTGGGGCGTCTGCTGCTCGTGGCAGCCATGCAGAAGTTTCTGGAGATCCATGGCGCGGCAGGAGGGATCGGGCTCTTTGTTGATGCCAAGGACCTCGATGCCAAACGTTACTATGAGCAGTTCGGATTTGTTCCCATGCCATCGAATCAACTGGTACTGTTCCTTCCACTCAAAACCATCCAGGAAGCCCTCAAAAAGGGGTGATACCCTGGATCCATCGGTCTCCTGTCCGACCATCGATGCCTTGGCCACGCCAGTGTGGTGGAGGGCTCGCTCACTCCAGTTAGCACTCCGGGCGTAGCCAGCTACTTTGGAACTTACGGGCAGTCGGGCAATGCTGCAGAGTGGACGGAGGATATCTATCAGGATCCTGTCACTCGTGTGATTTTCCGAGTCGTTGCTGGAGGTAACTGGGCCTCTCCAAGCAATGCTGTCTCCTCGCAGGGATATGTTAACACCTTGCCGACTGGGACAGTCGCCACTGGAAGCTTCCGAATTGCCTCGATCACAGGCATGCCTC
>JBEAOJ010000249.1:0-2557 GCA_041164985.1 Verrucomicrobiota bacterium
GAGTTTGCCGGCAGCGAATCGCTCGGCATGCTGGAGGCCGTCGGCATGGCGGGCGGGTTCACCCGCATCGCCGATCGCGGGCATGTCCTTGTGAAACGTCGCGAGGGCGACGCCGTGCGCACCATCAAGGTGAATGCCAAGAAGCTCTCGGAGACCGGCATTGACCGCTTCGAGCTCAAGCCCGGCGACGTCATCAATGTCGGTGAGAGCTGGTATTGATCACGAATTCCGCCAGACGTCCCCATCCCGTATCGATGAACCAAGCGAATCCCCCCGCATCACCCGCCAACCACACGCGTCCTCATCACGATGCGGGCGGCTTTGACTGGCGGGAGTACTACTTCGCCATCAAGTCCCGCGCCTGGATCATCATCCTCTGCGTCATGCTCGCCACGCTCTGGGGGATCTTTTCCGCCGCCACCCAGCAGGGTCTCTACAAGGCGCGTTCCGTCCTTTTCATCGAGCAGGTGAAGAGCAACATCCTCAGCGTGAAGGTCGAGGAGGTGCGCGACGAGCAGATCAAGTCGATCGACATGATCAACACCCTGGTCGACCTTATCCGCAGCTACCCCTTCGCCCTGCGTGTGGCCAATCGTCTGAAACTCGGTCAGGACCGTGCATTCCTCTCCGCGGCGGGAATTCATGGCAGCGAAGCCGCCCCCGAGCGTGCCGCGGGGGCGTTGACCGGCATGGTGAACGCCAGTTACAGGCTCAACACCCGCCTCATCGACATCTTCGTGACCTCCCGGAACGCCGACATCTCCGTCAAGCTCGCCAACGCGTACGCCGAGGAGTATCTCCATTATGTCCGCGACCAAAAGAGCGAGGCGACCCGTTCTGCGAGCACCTTCCTGATGGAGGAATCCGATCGCCTTCGGAAAAAAATGAAAGCCTCCGAGGAAGGAATGCAGAACTTCCGGGAGCGTGAGCGTGCCGCCTCCATGGAGGCCATGCTCACCGAGGCCCAGTCCCAGATCAACGAACTTTCCACACGCCAGAGCGGCATCCAGTCCAAGCTGACCCAGATCAGCAGCGACCTCGAGATAGCCCGTGCCAACAAGGGGAAGACCGAGGAACTCCTCCGCCTTCCCACCGTGGCGGGCGAACCCAAAGTGGCGGGGCTTCTGGCGCAGCGCTCCGCGCTCGAAAAGCAGTTTGCCCTCGCGCAGCAGCGTTACCGCGCCAAGCACCCCCTCTACATCAACATCAAGACCCAGCTTGATCTCGACAACCGGGAGATCGGGTCTGTTCTCTCCGACGTGGTCGGCCTTCTCGAGTCGCTGCGCAGCAGTCTTCTTGCCCAGCAGGAATCGACGAGGATCGAGCGTGAGAATGCGGAGAAAAGACTCCTGGACATCACCGGCAAATCGATCGAGTACAACGACCTCAAGCGCGAGCTCGAGAGCGACACGGCACTCTACAACGCCGTCATAGGCCGTATTAAAGAGGTTGATGTCACCAAGGAACTTAGCCAGTCACCCATCCAGCTCCAAGAGAAGGCGACCGGCGCCTTTCCCGTCAGCAAGCCCCCCCTCAAGATCCTGCTGCAGGCCATCATGACAGGACTGGCGCTGGGATTCGGAATCGTCATCGGCCTCCACAAGCTCGACACGAGCATCAAGACTGTTGATCAGGTCGAGCATCTCACCGGCATTCCCGTTGTGGCTGCCATCCCCCAGATCGGCGGAACCTCCTCGTCCCGATACGGCCTCTTCTCCAAGGAGCAGTGGCAGGAACTCCGAACCGCATGGAAGAATGGTGTGGAGATCCTCTTTGACCGGGCCCTTCCCCTTCCCAACCGACTCTCCGCCATCCATGACGTGATCAGGCCCTCGCTGGCCATGATCGGTCATCCCCACATGGCCACGGCACTGCCGCAGGGGGGAGAACTCGTCGTCAAGGATGACCGAAGCGGCATAGTGGCCGAGTCCTTCCGGTCGCTCCGCGCCTCCATCGCCATGAATGCGCGTGTCGAGAACCAGCGCACCTTCCTGCTCACCAGCGCCCACCCCTCCGAGGGCAAATCCTTCTGCTCCTCCAACTTCGCCTCCACCCTCGCCCAGCAGGGCCTCAAGACCCTGCTGATCGACTCCGATCTCCGCAAGCCCTCCATCTCCCGCATCTTTTTTGGCATGAATCGCAAGCCGGGACTTTCGGAGGTCCTGCTGGGGAAGGTAAAGCTGGCCGATGCCGTCAGTCTTTCCGAGGTTGAGGGGCTCTCCATCCTCACCGCAGGAGGACGCTCATCGCGCCCCTCGGAACTTCTTGCCGGTCAGCCTCTGCGTGATCTTCTTGCCGAGGCGCTTAAGACCTATGACCGCGTCGTCATCGACTCCGCCCCGATCCTGGCCGTCAGTGACACACTATTGGTAGCGCCGAATGTCGATGTCGTCTGCCTGGTAGTCCGCTCCTTCATGACCCCTCGCAAGATGGTGTCCCGGGCCATCAAGGCCTTCTCGGAAATCCACGTCCAACCTGCCGGCATCGTCTTTAACTGCCTCCCCTCCGGCAACGGAGCCTACTACGCCTACTACTACTCCGGAAAATACTACGGCAC
>JBEAOJ010000250.1:0-5768 GCA_041164985.1 Verrucomicrobiota bacterium
CCAGCCTCTGAGGGAAAATCCCCTTCAGGTCAAATCTCTTCTTGGCAACCACTCCATCGTCGCTTCAGTAAACAGCTCTTCTCAAATTTAAAAGTCTAGTTCTTATTAGTAAATGGTATTAATCGCATAGAGGCCGTTGCGGGAAGAATGGGCCGCGGGCAAGGCGGCTTGGTACGAGCATCCCCGCAGCGGGCTGTAAGTGCCAAGCCAACGCAGCCCCCGGCCTGTTATCTCCGCAACCCGGAGGGCTGAAGCCATTTGTCGATTTTTGTGGCGTTGCTTGCTCGGGCGAGACCGCTGCGGGTATCGCCCAGCGCTCGCGCCTTCAAAAATCAGCAAATGCTCTTCAGCGGCCATCATGGGATTTAATCAGCGTTTCCTTAGGGCCTGTTAAGATTAAAATGGCGGGATGGCGCGAGGAAGAGATGATGTGCAGGACAAGGCGCGAAAGAGGGAGTGTAGTCACAGCACTACACGACCGAAAGAGCAACGCTGGCCCTGCGCCTCAGCAACCCTCGCCTTTAGGGTGCCGTTCTTTTGCTGCCATGCTTTGTTGCCCAAGAGAGGCAAGACCGCAAGGGTATTGCCTCTCTTATGCGCCTCGCCTGGCAGCAAAGCTCCTGGCACCGCCACCTGCCTTTTAGTCTTAACAGGCCCTAGTTCGACAGGCGGCACTCTCACTCGCGTTGCTCCCGGCTTCTCGGGTGCACCCCTGAGGATTTTGCAATCGGTATTGAGTGGGACTAACCCCTGTTTCCCTCCGGATTTTTTTATTGAAGTGGGACAGGTCATTGAAGCCACAACTCACGGCTATTGACTTGATGCTCATGGCCGAGCGATGCAACAAGTTCTTGGCCCGTGCGATATTGGCACGCTGAATATATTCTTTTACCCCGCACTGAAACTCCTTCTGAAATAGTCTTGTCAGTTGACCGCGCGACACGCCCATTTGGGTAGCCAGATTTTGAACGCGCAGATTTTTCCCGGGATTGTTGCGGATCACCGCCAGCGCTATCTGAAGAGTTGGGTTAAGATTGTGTGAAAAAGGATGCAAAGGGGAAGGCTGGGCTACCTGAAATAATAAGTCCCAAAGCCTCACACTGGCGCGCAGCACATCCCCCGCTGCAAAAAAACGGACCAACTCGTCAAATCCACCTCCAAGCCCATCAGGAATCGCATCCGCTGATCTCAATAAGTGAATATCCACAGATCCGCCCTGCGAGCGCGGCCGGGATTTAAAGTGGGCATAATAATGGGAAGCGTGCGGAGGAAAGTGCCACTGCACCTGGTGCCCCGGAGGAATCAAGCTCACGGAACCGGATTCAAATGAAAGTGACTTCCCTGCAATATTTAATGTGCCGGCATAGTTGTAAAAATGCAGGCTCCAGCATTCCTCCTGGCAATGGGCTTCAAAGGCTTTTGCGCCATGCAAACAGAGCCCGCACTGGACTGGCTGCGGCCGCACCTTGATAGGAAAACTGGAGACCAGATCGCTCATTGCGGCGTTTTTTTACAACCAGATAGCGCATTTATACAACCTGAATTGTTTGATGCCAACAGATCGCGTTTTATTTTGAAAATCCTACTGCCAATCCCCCCCACCTCACTATGCCACTCTACGAATACCGCAAAAACGCTGAAAACCGTATCCCTCTTGGTGCGGACAAAGTTTCATCCATCGTTGTCGGGTCCGCTGCAACCTGCCGGGCCTTGGTTGAAGAACTTCAATCACGGGTTACGAAGGGATTTTCGCCGGTTCTTCTCATTGATGGCTGGTACGGGGTGGACTGGAAATCACTCCGCAAGGGAATTGAATCCGCAGCTGCGGAGATCGGATTGAAGGCCGTGTGTGAAAACACCAGTCGGCTTTACAGGAGAGATTTGGCCGACTACCGCAAAAAATATGTCGGTGAGGACCCCTCTTTTGGGTGGGTGAACAGCGCTGGAACTCTTGCAGATGTGCTCGATGAGAACGAAGTACACGCTCTTGCCGGGAAAATTTCCGCAGCCCCTCCGGATGAGATTCAGGTGATCCTTGGCCCGGGAGCCGCAAGCCCTGTGTTCGCTGAAAAAGCCGCTCTCGTGGCCTACGCCGATTTCACAATGCAGCCGACCCTATGGCAAATGTGGGGCGGTGAACTGGTTCCATTGGGGCGTGAGGAGGCGGATAAGAGCTATTCTTGGAAACAATACTACTATTGCGATTTCTACCTCCTCCTCCGTCAGAAAAAAGCGGTCTTTCCAAGGATGGATTTTTACATCGAGGCGGTTCAAAGCGATTCGTTGAAGCTCATGCCGAGAGGCACCTATGAAACGATCATCGACGAGTTGGTGCAACGGCCCATCAAGCAGGTGAAAATCACCCAACCGGGTCCTTGGGGGTCTTATCGTTTCAAGGATATCTACGATGAGATTCCAGGTCTCGAGAACATGGCGTGGAACGAGCTTGCCGGCATAGAACTGAGCATCCTGATCGATGTGGGACTTGAGGGTGGCGCCCTCTTGAACATGCCATGCCAGAACCCCATGCAGCGTCCAGTGCAGATGGTCGGCAAACACATCCACGAAACCTACCCCGATCTTCTCCCGCTCCAAGTCTGGCTGGACGACGGATACTTCGCCGAACCCGTGCCCTACGAGCGGGGCAGCATGCCTATTCACAACCATCCGGACACCGCTTACAATAAACGTAATTTCAACGAACCCCTCGGCCGGTACGAGACCTATTACATCGTGGAAGCCTATCGCGACGCGGGCACGATGATGGGATTCAAGGAAGATGCCGACCTTGAGGAATACGAACACCTTTGCCGCGAATCGAACAACCGGATTCCGTTTGATTGGCAGAAGTTCGTCAAACGCTGGGACACCAATGTCGGGGATCTATTCCTCATCCCGCCCGGAACCGAGCACGGTCACGGCGGCAACCAGATGATCCTGGAAATGGATACCGGACCAAGTGTCGCAGGCACCGAGTATTCCTTCTTTACCTACGACTTTGCGCGCCACACTTGGGACGACACGGCCAAAAGCATGACCGCCCCTCCCATGAAAATGCACTTGGAGCACTCGTTCCGAAACAACAAGTGGCGTCGCGAAAAATATGTCCAGGAGCATCTCCGGGCGCGACCGGTCGTGATCGACGGTGATGGCGACACACGCCATGACCGCTTCACGACGATTTCCGAGATGCCCTTCGAAATCGAGAGGTTTGTTTTCAGCAAACCCATGCGCCACACAACGGACGGACGCTTCCTGCAGATTCCGACTCTCACGGTGGGGAAAAAGGTCATCATCCGCTCGCTGTCCGATCCCTCACTCGAAACCACTCTCGACTTCCTTCAGGCCTGTCTGGTCCCTGCCGGATTCGGCGACTACGAGTTCATCAATCCTGATGGCACCGAGTGCACCATCGTCATGATCCGTTTGAAAAATGCATAATCGCAAATCACTCGGCACCATGCCCGTCGGCCACAGACAGGCAGCCTGTGATTTTGCATGGGCGTGCCATGACGCACGGGAGGTCAAGCCCTTCGCCTCGCTGCAGGGGGAGGTCTTTGGCGGCACCTATGCCGAGGCCGCCTCCTGGATGGCAAAACAGAACCCGGTTGCCCGCGCGTTCATTCTGGTCTTCACCGGTGGAACGGGAATGGAAAAGTTCCTTCACGAACTCCCTCCGGCCGCCACCTCGATTCCCATCGTCGGCGGTGCCGCCGCAAGATCCGGGAACTCGAAAGGGTCAACCATCCCCCTCGCGGAGGATGTTGCGGTGTTCGCGATCACCGAGGGATCGTGGCAGGCGATCACGGTCAACGCCCATTTTGGATCGGAGGAGTTTTTTGTGTGCGAAGGCGGTGATCCTCGCCGGTTTTCACATATTCGGACGGGGAACGAAACCGTGCCCGCCCCGGACTTTTTCCAACGGGCCCGTGAAAGGCATCTCCTTTCAGCAAACGACTGGGATCGCCTGGCGTTGATGACACGGGACGGAGCGGTTCTCCACCTCCACCCGGAGGATGGCGAAATCGTTTGCGGAACCGATTTGCCTGATTCTCGCAAGGTGAGGTTTGCCATTCTTGACGACATTCGAGGAATCGAGGCCCTCCGTGCGCAAATCAAACCTCAGTCCCTGCTCTTTGGATGCGCTGGTCTGCACGGCCTGTTTGAAAACAACAGGCCTTGGGAACGATGGGCGCCGACAACCTATTTGTTCGGAGAGATTGCAAACCTCGACAGTCGGCCGCGGTTTTCCAATCTTACCTTTTCAATTCTCCAACGCATTTCATGACGAATTCCCCATCGAATGCCCAGTCGCCCGTCTATTCTATTTATGTGAGTTGCGTGGCGGCTCTCGGCGGCTTGCTATTCGGTTACGATACCGCCGTCATCGCCGGCACAGTCGAGTTTTTACAGAAACGATTCAGCCTCTCCGATCTGGAATTGGGATGGACGGTTTCCAGCGCTCTCGTGGGTTGCGTGGCCGGCGCATGGCTTGCAGGGGGTATGGCAGACAGGATTGGCCGGAAAAAATCACTCCTCGTATGCGCGGCGCTTTTCTTTGCCTCTTCGGTGTGGTCGGCTATTCCATCGAGCGCGGGAGAGTTGGCACTAGCCCGAATCCTGGGCGGCATAGGTATCGGAGCCGCATCCATGCTCACTCCGGTTTATATTTCAGAGATTTCCCCAACCCGGATGCGCGGCGCGTTGACCACTCTAAACCAATGTGCGGTCCTTATAGGAATGGTATTGGTGTATCTGGTGAATGCGCGGCTTGCCATGATGGGTGACGAAGCCTGGCGTGTCACGACAGCCTGGCGCTGGATGTTTGGTTCAGGGGCTTTCCCTGCCGCCGTCTTCTTCACCCTTCTCTTTTTCATTCCGGAGTCACCCCGATGGCTGGTGCTCAAGGGAAGAATGACCGAAGCATTGAGAGTTCTGGAAAAAACAGGCGATCTTGTAAAAATCGAATCACTTGAGGCGTCCGCAGATGCCCGTAGCAGATTATCCGAATGCTTCCGAAAACCGCTGCGGAAAACATTTCTGATCGGAGCCGGACTCGCCGTACTTCAGCAAATCACCGGCATCAATATTGTCATGTATTACGCCCCCAGAATTTTCACCAGTGCCGGAATAGAAACCGCCTCGGCCATAGGGCACTCGGTTTTCATAGGCCTTATCATGCTGCTCTTTACCTTGGCGGCCATGTTTTTGGCGGACAAGGCCGGCCGCCGGCCACTTCTTCTCATTTCGGCGCTTGGAATGACGGCCGGACTTTTCGGACTGGGATGGGCCTACAGCCAAGCAGCTTCAGGAGGCAATCCCTCCACCCTTCTGGCATGGGTGCTGCTCTATGTGGCTGCATTCTCGATAGGGATGGGTCCCCTTGTGTGGACGGTGATCGGCGAAGTTTTTCCGAATCGAATCCGAACGCAAGCCGCCAGTGCCTGTGTGCTTCTGCTCTGGTTGGCAAACTTCACCGTCTCCCAGTTTTTCCCGTGGTTGCTTAGTACTTTTGAATACAAAGTTTTCTGGCTGTTTGGGGCGATCTGCCTGCTCGCTACCGGCTTCATATGGCTTCTGGTGTCGGAAACAAAAGGGCGCAGCCTCGAGGATCTGGAGAAATTCATTCACTGACCAAATCGGCCGGGCCGCCGTTCTGCCGCTGCGTGGTGCCCCACTGCGGATAGCTGTAGGTGGAGTAGTAGCCGCCCATCCAGTAGTGTCCGGGAAGGCCGTGCGGGATGGCATCGGAAGCCGGCGTGTTGAGA
>JBEAOJ010000251.1:0-12543 GCA_041164985.1 Verrucomicrobiota bacterium
GGTGGGAGGGTGAGTACAGAAAAGCGCGCGATACTGACCAAGAGCAACCTGTTTTTTAACCACTTGGAAGCGACATCTAGTGAACCTATGTCTCCCACTTCTCCATCCTAACGGTCTTCAGCCTTCAGCATAAAAGCCTTTATCACTGATTTCTCATTTTCCATTATTCGTTTCTCGTTTTTCATTTTCCCCTCAAGGGTCCAGCCGCTCATCCCGGGGGAAAATTTTCCCATCCCTTGGCTTGCAGTCATCCATCCCGAAGAAGCATGCTTGGAGTAATGCGACACGTTTTTGTCTCCGGTTGCTACGACATCATCCACGCGGGCCATGTGCAGTTTTTTCGCGAGGCGAAGGCACTGGGCGACTTTCTGACCGTTTCCTTTGCCTCGGCAGAGGTTCTGTGGGCGCACAAACAGCGCCGTTCCTCACTGCCAGACGAACACAAGAAGGGGATCCTCGAGGCCATGGAGATGATCGACCAGGTCGTGGTGGGAAAAGGTTCCGACCACGGACTCGATTTCCTTGAGGACTTCCGCCGTCTTAAACCCGATGTCCTCGCCGTCACCGAGGATGACCAGTATGGTGAAATCAAGCGGGCACTCTGTGCAGAAGTCGGGGCGGAGTACATCATCCTCCCCAAGACCCCTCCCCAATACGAACCGGTCTCCACGTCCCAGTTGGTGAAGTGGATCCGCGCACCCAAGGATGCCCCGCTCCGGGTCGATTTCGCGGGAGGTTGGCTCGATGTGCCGCGTCATGCACAACCCGGCGATTTCATCGTCAACTGCGCCATCCAACCCAAGGTCTCCCTCCGGAACTGGGGCTATGAGCGGAATGCCGGCCTGGGTGGCAGCGGCGCCTGGGCTCTCTTAAACGGGAATACGGGAGTCGAGGAGGAGATTGATCTGGGAGTAGGTTGGCAGGATCCCGCGGTGATCCGGGAGACCGGTCTCTGCGTCTGGCGAAGCGGACAGAAACCCTCCCTTGAGTTCAAGAATGACGGTACCATGCTGCGCGGACTGATGGCCCTCTGGTGGAGCGGAAAATCGCACGATACTCCCTCCATGGCGGATCAGAAACGGGACTATGCGGCGATTGGGAGGGCCGGTCACGTCGCCCGGGAGGGTGTTCTCAAGGGTGATGTCGCCATCCTTGGCAAGGGGATTGCGGCCTCCTATGCCATCCAACTCGGCGAAGGGATGTCACCACTCCCCGAGGCTACGGGATGCCTCGGCCGCAAATACTGCGGCGGAGGCTTCGGCGGCTACGTGCTCTATCTTTTCGGCACGCCGGAGGAACGCGCCCGATTCCTCCGATCCCAGAATGCTTCCCGAGCAATAGAACCCTACTCCAGTTGGGAGTAAAGGATTCGGGCATCGCGGCGTTCCGGCATCGCTCCTGCCTGAGGACCGTTGGTTCAGTTGGCGTCGGGAAGAATTTGCTTCACGACCCGCTGGATGCCCTGCTTGGAGAGATCGCTCATCGGGTAGCGACTTTGGGAGCGTAGATACCACGCAAGCGACGAGCCGTAATCCTTCTTCTCCTCCAAGGTCTTGGCCTGCCTGATGTCATGAACAAAGTCGGGAGCCTGGGTGGTGAGATCCGCCCTCATCTGGGTGAGCTTGGGATCGTCAGGATACTTTTCAAAAGCGATCTCGAGGCCTTCCCAAGCCCCGGCATGGTCGCCACGTCGGTCGACCTCCTGCGCTTTCATGATGGCCTTTTCCACTTCGATCATTCTGTTGCGAACCTCTTGAATCATCGCCTTACGATGAGCGGCTTTCGTGGAATCATCGGCGGCCACCGCAACGCCGAAGCGATCAATCCCATCGTAAATAGCACGGTAGTTTTTCTGACCGTACAGTTGATCGAAATCACTCAGGGCTTGAACCTGAGGACTGGCTTTTTCTGACACCTTCCCCATATCGGTCGAGAAATTGGTAATGTCAGGGTTGTTGGGCCAAAGCGCTGCCGCCCGGGTGATCTGGGTCTGGACAGACTGCAGATCACCCCTTGCCGCGGCCACCCTCGCCTGTGCCACGAGCAACCTGCTGGCGGTCTTGACCCCCTCGAGTTTTGCGTGAATCTCGGCGTCGTCGAAACTGGGATTCATTTTTTTCATCCGATCAACCACATCGGTCAGAACGTCAATATTGCCCGAGTTAGCCGCGTTCACCAACCGGTTGCAGAGTTGTGCATAGGCCAGGGTCTTTCTCTTTTCATCCTGGGTCAGAAGGCGGACACTCGGAAGGTATTCCCCCTTGGTGAAGAGCGAGGCAAGTTGTGTCGCTGCACTCTCCAACTCCTCTTTCTCAAGAAGGTACTTGTAGACCTTCACCCCCTCGTTCACGTCGCGGATGATTTCGTTGGCGAATGCATCAAGCTGACTGAGGCTCTTGAATGTTCTGCTAGCGCCCTTCATTGCGGTGGTCAGGGCGTTCTGGGCGCTTTCCACGCTGAGGTTCTCCACTCCCAGATTGAGCCCCGATCCGGAGAGCGCCGTCGCGCTCCCTCCCGCACCGTAATAGGAGTTTCCTCCGACGCTTGCTCCAGCATCATTGGGACCCGCACCCGTGGAGGCGCCGACCACGGGATGACCGGCATTCTGGTTTCCCGAAGCAACCGCGCCCTTGGGAGCCGCTTCGGCGATCAACTTCACCTGACCGGCAGCCTTGTTGTAGCCCATCTTGTCGGCCATCTGCTGAAAAGCCTCGAGCGACTGGTCCCCGTCATCAAAGAGCGCCCTGTAAAAGCGGTCAATGATGATGACGTGCTGGTAGCGCCGCTGAACGAAGAGTTGGAGAATCAAGGATTGGAGCGCGAACTTCGACTGCACTTCGGCGCTGGCGATCTGCTGCTGGTTGCGCTGTATGGTCTGTTTGAGGGAAGCGACATCGGCCTTGGATGGCTCCATTCTGGCCTGACGTTTCTCCTTTTCGATTTCATTGTAGACGGCCACATCGTTATTTCCGGGAGCAATCGCGGACAAGGCCAGAGAATCAGCGGCCATACGATTATTGTATTGGGCCACACTCAGCTTTTTTTCGAGTTCCTGATTCACTTCCGTCAACTTCTTGATCTGCACCCTGGCATTGGCCGCCGCGTAGACGGCGTCATGGATGGTCGTGCAGTTATCAGCATCACTCTCGAATTCGGACGCCAGTGGGAGAAGGTTGAATGCCTCGTCCTGGTTCTTCTTGGAGGCGTTGCCGGGAGCGAGCAATTCCATGATCTTGTCCATTCGCTTCCGATAGAGTTTTGCGTCCTCGGAAGTTTCGGCAGGGGCGCTCAGGTACTTTTCAAACTGCACGGCGAATCCGGGGTTGTTCCACATCGAGAGAAACGTGTTGGGCTTCATGTCGACGATATTCTTTTTGGCCTTCAGGTTTGCCTGAAACATGGCCTCGCTTCCGATCGCGAGATTATCAGAAGCACCTACCAAAGGATTTCCTTCCTTGTACTGTTGGCCTGCCTCGTGCAGCGTCTGCGCGTTGGGCACCTGCGCTGACAGAGAACTGCAGAAAAACAATCCCGCGAGCAAGGAACGGGGAAATTTCATGATTTTCATATTCATGGCTTGCTGGCTTCCTCGACCTTGAGCAGGCCGTCCTCCACGACCGCCACTTTCATCAGGTAGTGCTGTCCTTTCTGAATGGTGAGGTTTCCGAGTGCCGGAGGGACCAGCACGGGCAGAACGACGGGGGCACCTCCCTTGCCCGCCTGTTTCAACACCACGGAAAAGAGACGTCCCTTGGAGGGGGAGTTGCCAAGCGAGGAATCGATCTCGGCATCGATCTTGTAAGTGTTGCCACGGAGCGAGTTGGCATTGTCATAATAGAGCGCGGGATCAAGTTCCTCGGTGGTGCGCAGGGAGCCTTCACTCCCCCCATGCTTCAGGCTCCAATAAACGCCGACTCCCACAATCAGTAGCAAAAGCAGGGTCAGCCAAGGGGGGAGTCCACGGGACTTCTTGTGGCGCGACATGGCAAAACCATCGGCTTTACCGACGAAAAATTCAAACGGAATCGGGATCCTGTCGCAGTCCGGCCTCTTCCTCGAGTCGGCGGATTCTTTTGAGGTAGCGGACCCCGGAGGGACCCAGTATGGAGGGATCGACCACGGGTGGGCCGAACAGGCGGTCCCAGATCCGTTCGTAGGAATGAGCGGCCAAAGGGGTATCTGTCGAGAGTTCCAAAGCCTTGCGGTAAAACTCCTCCGGCCTGCGGTGGACTGCTTCAAGGGTCACGGTGAACTGGGCCCCTCCCCTGAAGTGGAAGAACTCCGGGGAGGGTTCCCCGAACAAATCCTCGTAGAGTCCCCCCGTTCGGAGTTCCTTGCGCTCGGGATTCTTGCTCCATGGGACGAAGAGCCGCCTGCCGAATAAATCGTCCGTCTCCTCCAGGAATCCATACCAGAGAAAGGGCTCGGGCGTGGCATATCCTCCCTCCAGATCCCTCAACCGCGCATGAAAGTCGGGGGCGTGATCAAAGGGATGCCCTTGGCAGAAGACCGTGAGGGGAGCCAGGGATCCGTATCGTTCGACCAGATGGGTCAGGTAGGAATGGGCTTCCCTTCCCTTGTTGGGGAGGGGAATCACGGAAATTCCGCCCCTGCTTTCAAGTTCAGCCGTCAATGGCCGGCTCGCCCCTTTGTTGTAGACCGTGACTTTTACCGAGGTCGGGACTCGTCTCACCCACCGCAGATCCTCCTCGTAGCGGGCGATGACAAGTTCCACTGGATACGATGCGACCATGAGGGGTGTTGATCTAAATAGGTCAGTCGAACCGATGATTAAACCCGGAATTTGCATTGGGGCCTTCATTTTTCATTTCCCCCTCACGCCCTCACAAATCCCTTGGACAGAATCCTTCCGATGGGTAGGTAAGGGAAGCTCTGATTAAAGTCCATGAGAACCGTTCATCGTCTTGCCACCACCCTCCTGGTAACGGGCATGCTCGGCTCCGTCTCTCTCCGGGGTACTGAAAGCGACGCCCTGCCCCCGATAACCCCGCTGACCATCAATCTCCGGAAGGATGCGGCCACCAACGCCCTGCCGCGATGGTTCTCCGGCAATGTCCGCATCACGCCTGAATCGGATTCCGTGGAGGTGCCGCTTTCCCCTCTGGCATCCCAGGATGAGATCGGGTTCCATGCTCTCACCGTGGTCTTCGATGACAATGGTGACGGCGGTCCCGTGGCGGAGTGGATCTCTCCCAGAAAAGAGAGGTCTCTGCTCAGCGCCGGCCTCGGCGAGACAGGCGTGGCACCCGGTCTGAACGCGCGCACGATCCTGATTCCACAGGGGCTCACGCTGGATGGCGGAACTCTCCGGGTTTCCTTTGCGGGAAGGTTCTCGCGCCTTCTGACGGTGAGCGTCCAACCATGCAGGGAGCTTGGCGTGGCAGCCATGGCGACGGGCAACGGGTTCGTACCCGGTCTGGTGGTCGGCAGGGATCGTGTCCTTGCCCTGTCGGAAGTCTACGACACCCCCTCCGTACAGTCTGGGGGAGACCGGACCGAGGGACGCACCGTGCATGCGGAACTCGTCACCACGGCCTCGAGGCTGGAGTCTTCGGGACAACTCGAAATCATCGTGCCACTGGGATCCCTCCCCAACGGATCCTGGATCCGATCCGAGGTCGCCGGACTCGATCCGGAATCGTGGATCGAGATCAGCCTGAACGGGGAGTCGCTCGGGGCCATGGGCATGGAGTCATTCCCTCTTCAGGATTCAGGCACCATCCATTCCACGACCGGCAGGCTTATCAGGGCCGGATGGCGGAGGGGGAGCCTCTATGTCCCGCCGCGCCTCTGGAAGGAGGGGGAGAACTCCGTGAGCCTGACCCTCAGGCGCTCATCGGGTGACGAGGGGAAGCCCGTGCTTGTCAGGAATGCCTCCATGGAACTCCTATTCCTCCCCTCCCCCGTTCAGCCGTCAGTCCCCGGCCAAGTCCTAGGCTCAGTGCAAGTCCCGGCCGCCGTGCAAGGTGCCCCGGCATCCCCCTCAACTCTCCTGCCAAACTCCGCACACGATGCGGCCACAATCCCTGATTCCAACATCCTCTCCAACGGCTCGCAGTACGGCGCCCCCTCTTCGCTCTACCGCACCACCGCCCCGCAACCGCTTCCCCAATGACATTGCGCCTGATAAAGTGACCGAACCGTCACCTGAGCGATCTTGACCGCTAGCCCGACTTGGAGGAGATGTTTCTACCGACAATGATCACGCAACAGATACCCACCCCGATGATGAGACCCCGGATTTCAAAGCCCCGCCGTTTGCGCGCCGAGGCGGGCTATACTCTTCTTGAAATCATGATGGTTCTCTCCATCATCGCCTTACTCCTTGGGGCGGTTATCTACACTATGAGCGATAAAATTGATATCGCCAAAGAACTAAGGGTCAAAAGTGATCTTCAGGCTATCTCCACGGAATTGAGGACCTACGAGATGCTCAACTACCGAAAGCCCACCACCGAGCAGGGGCTCAAGGCCCTTGTCCAGATGCCCTCCTCGGCACCGAAACCCCAGCACTGGAAAAAGCTCATGGAGAGCGTTCCGCTCGACCCTTGGGGCAATGAATATGTCTACCGGAACCCGGGAAAGTTCAAGACCGACGGTTACGACCTCTACTCGCTTGGGCCCAAGGGAGAAGAGGGTGAGGGCAATATCGGAAAATAGGTTCCCCCTCGCGGCCGGGGGCTTCACCCTGCTGGAGATCATCATCGCCCTAGTGCTCGTGGCGATCCTGGTCTCGGCCTCCGTTCCGTTCCTGTTCGATTCCTTTGCCGCATCGGCGGGTGAACGCGCCATGGAGGCAATCACCCTCAAGGCCCGAGAGACACGCTCCGAGGCGATGGAGAAAGGGGAGCCGCGACGGCTCAAGCTCACCACCACCGGACTCGACGGTGCGACACTTCCCGAGGGATGGAGGCTCGAGGTGAAGGGGCTGAACGATTCCAGATTCCATGAACCGTCGCGGAACCAGGTCTGGGAATTCAATCCGGCGGGCATCTGCGAACCGCTCTCCATCCGCCTCAGCCACGGCGACCGGCAACTCACCGCGACATTTGACGCGCTCACGGGTCAACCCGTTCACGATGAGGAATAGACTTCCAACACGGGGGTTCACCCTCTTCGAGGTCCTCATCGCGCTGGCCGTCTTCATGCTGGCGGTGACGGGACTTGCCATCGCTCTGGACACCGCGCTGCAGGCGGCGCTGGAAGTCAGGCAGCGTTCCTTCTGCAGGTCGGAACTCGAATCCCGCCTTGCCTACTGCCAGGCCAATCCCCCGCCCGAAGGGTCGCCGCGTGTTCTGGAAGCCGCGCGGAACCACGGGGTGCGCGTGGAGGAATCGCTGACCCCCTTCCCGGCCAGGAACGCCGCCGGGGCCGAGATCTCCGGATTGAAGAAACTGACGATCACCACCAAGTCCGGAACCCAGACTGATCAGGCTGAGATCCTGATCAACAGGCCATGACAAGGATCTCTCAAAGCAGTTCCGGGCGATTACAAATGGGCTTCACCCTGCTCGAAGTGGTGCTCTCCATGGGCATCCTTGCGTTGCTTGCCGCCTCGGTTTACGCGATCGCAAGCTCCTCGATCACGGCATCGCGCACTGCGATGGAGCAGCAACTCACCCTGCGAAGGCTCGACGCCTTCCTCCGGCTCACGCGCGGCGCCCTGCTGAATCTCCCGGGCCAGGCCACCGTCTCGCTCGAGATGGCGCGCGGCAGAGGTGGGGATCCCGAACCGAGACTCACGCTTGGCAATGTCCAGGGGGTCTTCGGCCTGCCGAGCCTCGGGGGAGGCTCCCTTGTCCTCGCCGCCAAACCGCGCCCCGACGGAACCCGGACGATCACCATGCTGAGAGTCCCGGCCCGTGCCACCGATCGGGAACTTGAGGCCGCCCTCGCCGCCCCGGGGATTCCCCTGCTTCCCAAAGTCCGCAAACCGCGATGGTCCTTCTTTGCCGATGACAACTGGAAAGAGGAGTGGCCGCCCGGCAGCCCCCGCCCCGGCATGGTACGCCTCCAATTCGAGATCGACGGCATGCCCGATCCCGTGGAGGCGATCTTCTTTGTTCCTCCCGTGTCGGCACCACCCGCGGCCGCTGCTCCCGCCGGTGCGCCGCCATCGCCGACACCGTCGCCATCGCCCGGCCCCTCGCCGACTCCCAACTCATGAGAAGGCATCCTTTCCATCACGCGGCGACCCGATGCTCGGGAATGGCGCTTCCCATGGTGCTCTGGACGATCGCCCTGCTCACCGGAGTCGCGCTTCTGATGGCCGGGATCATCAATGGCTGGATCGTTGAGGAAACACGCTCCGGGAAGCTCTTCCGGGCGAGGCAGCAGGCTCTCTCGGGAGTCGCCGTTGCCATGAACCCGGGAGTCCTTCCCGGCGATCCGCTGTTGCAATCCAAATCCAAGGATGGAGAGGAGGGGTACGCCGTCGAGATCAAGGATGAGTCGGGACTCATCAATCCGAACCATTTTCTTTCCCGCGCTCCGGACCGCAGGGATCTGCTCAAGCGTCTCTTCGCGGCCTGGGGCCTCGACATGAACCAGTCCGATGCGGCGGCCGACGGGCTCTTCGACTGGCAGAACCCCGCCCCCTTCCGCTCACTCCACGGTGCCAAGAAACCGGAATACGAGGCGGCGGGCCTCTCGGGAATGCCGCCCGGCGCGCCCTTCGTCTCGCCCGAGGAGATGGCGCTGGTGATCGGTTTCGGACCGGTCATGAAGGCCAAGCCGGATCACCGTTCGTTTTTCACGACTCACTTCAACGGCCCGGTGAATGTCCTGCGGGCCCCCAAAGCGATCCTGACCGACTTCCTGGGATTGACGCCCGCCCAAGCCGATGCCTGGATCGCCCTCCGCGCTGGCAAGGATGGCATCGAGGGGACTGCCGACGATGCGAAGCCAAAGGATCTGGCCAATGCCGTCACCCTCATGGGGGTGAGCGGCGCCCCGCGCAGCCTCATTCTGGAGAGTTGCGGGATCATGGGCGGTGTGCGCCGGATCGAGAGCACGGGCTTCTGCCACGGGGTCAAACACCGCATCACGGTGATTTGCGCCGAGGCTTCATCAGAAAATCCCCAAGCCGCCGGCTCTGTGCTAGGGTGGTCGGAGCAATGAACCCAGAGATGACAGAGGCCGCCACCAAGGATGGTCCGGAACACGGAGCCGCGGCTCCGTCCCGGAAGATTTCCCGGCGCCTGCAAGCCCGGGGCAAAACCACCCCGGGTACCGTGCTCGACCGGCCGGGACCACTCGAGGGATCATGGGAGCGGTGGTTTTTCGCCGCCGGAAGCACGGTGCCGGAGCGTCTGGACCCCGACGCCCCGATCTCCTCGGGCCGCGAGATCGTGACAGCCTTGCCCTCATCCAGGCTGTTTTCATGGCCGCTCTGGATCTCTTCGGAGGGGGATCCCGTCGATCTTGCGCGGATGGAGCTCTCGGGCAGGCATTTTCTCAAGCGCGGCATGGAGAACTCCCTGACCGTGCTGCCGGTCGCGCAGGTTGGCGGACGACGTTTGGTGATGGCCGTTGCCTCGGAGGAGCCGTTCCCAGAGGAATCGATGCTTCCGGGATGGAGGGAGTCTTCCCGCTTCCAGTTTCCATGCAACGTGCTTGGAGACATGCGCGGGCACGATCTGCTTCTCTGGCAGGAATGGGGAAATCTCCGGATGGCGTTTTACCGCGAAGGAAAGCCGGTTTGGTTCTGCGGCCTGGGAGAGCGGGATGCGGGCGGCGGCGTTCAGAGGAGCGCGCTGAGGCTTCTCTCGGAAAAGGTGATCGAGCACCTTCCCCTCTCCATCGCGATTCACGGGATGCCCCCGGGATCGTCGGACCTCTGCTCGAGGCAGCTTCAGCACCTCTTCCCCCGGGCACACATCCATTCCGATGCCGGGATCAATGAATCGGGCAACCCCGTGCTCCCCCAACCGCTTCCGCCCGACACCTCCGTGGACATTCCTCCCGCGGAGGCCGTCGCGGAACGCCAGCGCAAGGGGAGACTCCGGCGCATCCTCAACGTTGCGGCGGCCGCATTGATCCTCTACATCCTGCTGATCCTCTGGGGCTCGGGGGATCTCCTGATTCGCAGGATGGCATGGAATCGTTTGCGCCATGAGGCCGCCTCACTCTCGGAGCCAGCCCTTCTTGCCAAAGGGCAATCGGAGCGCTGGAACTCCTCGCGACCAGCCGTCGATCCCTCCACCTTCCCTCTGGATCTCCTCTCCGTCGCAGCCATACCGACTGAAGGAGGGAAGGTACGCCTGACCGGTTTCACCCTGGATCAGGATCACCTGCAGATTTCCGGCGAAGCGACTGATGTCACCCAGGCCTATGCCTTCATCGAACAGCTCAAGAAGAACCCCCTGCTGCAGGAATATGATTGGACGGCTGGACAACCCCAGCTTGCCGGAAAGAACAGCGTCCGCTTCGAGATGGACGGGGCCCGCAATTCATCCAAACCATGAGAAGGCTTGCCCCGAGCGAAAAAAGACTCCTCCTGCTTCTCTGCGGAGCGCTCTTCCTGGCCGTGAACCTGCTGGGGTTGCGTGCATTCCTGCAGGCTCGGACAGGTCTTCGGAAATCCATCATGGTGACCAGGGATGAGATCGCCGCAAGCAGGGGGTGGATCGAACGCGGGGAGATCCTCCGTCCAGCCGTGTCATGGCTCGACTCCCACCCGATGCCCCGGTCGGAGCCTGATGCGGCGAGCGCCGAACTGCTCAAAACGGAACGCGAGGAGGCGGAGAAAGCCGGCCTGAAGGTGACCGAGGAGAATCTCCTGCCCCCGCAGTCCTCGCCGCAGGGATCGAGCGTGGCCGTCGCCGTGAAACTGAGCGGCCCCTTTGCCGGCCTCGTGAAAATGCTCTTCGCCCTCCAGACTCCCTCCGCATGGAGAACCGTCGACAAGATTTCAATCAAGAGCGACGCGCAACCGCCGAACGTCCTTGTCGAGATGGAGCTTCGCCAGCAGTTCCAACCGGTTGACAGCTCCGGCAACACCGGGCCAAATCCCCCGACCCGATGAGCCACGCATCACAGCCCTTCCCGGTTCCAAGGATTTCAAGGCTTCCAAGGCTTCCATGGCGCGGACTTCTGATTACGGCACTCCTTGGCTGCTCCGGAGCCGTCACCGCTTCGGACTCCCAGTCGGAGGCATGGGAAAAACCTCGCGAGCTTGAAGCGTTCCGCAAACTCATCGCACGTTCCCCCTTTTCCCTTCCGACCGCGGAGGAGAGTTCGCCGCTTGCGGAGCGCTATGCCATGACCGGCATCATCACCATCGGAGGGGAGGAGCAGGTCTTTGTCTTTGACCGCACCGACCAGAGCCGCGAGCTTCTCACGGGCAGGCCGAATGCGAAAAACATGTCACTCGTCACCTTGGTCCGTGAAGGGAAGAACCCCATCAAGGCCACCATCCGTGTCGGTGGCGAAACGGGGACCATCGGCTTCCTGGAAGGGAGCAATCCCTCGGCCCAAGCCGCCCCTCCCGCTCCGGGATCCCCGGCCTCGGCCAACGCACCGGCCGCCGGTGTGAAGCTCCCCCCTCTGCCACCCCTTCCGAAAACGCCTTCCAACACACCGCCCGGCAGGCGCATCATCCGCAGACCGGTCGTCACGGCACCACAGACTACACAACCACCCGCACCATGATCCCATCCACCCATCGGACCGCTTTCCGCGGACTCTTGATCGCGGCCCTGCTTTTTCAAGGTCTCGCGGCTTTGAGGGCCCAGCAGGAACCGGCCCCTTCCAATGAGGGGACGATCTCCATCCAGTTCCCCCACACCTCCGTCGCGGAAGTCCTCACGGTCTACGAGAAGCTGACCGGCAAGCGCCTGATCCGAGACTCCAACCTGTCGGGCCCCGAACTCTCGATCATGGTCACCGATCCGGTTCCTCACAAGGAGGCGGTTTCGCTGATCGAGAGTTCCCTGTTGCTCAACGGCTACACCCTGGTTCCCGTGGATGAGAAGACGGTGAAGATCCTCGGACCGAGCCGCCCTCCCCGCTCCGAGGGACTGCCGCTTTACCTCGAGGAATCCCAGCTCCCGCAAGACGGGGATAAGATCGTCAGCTTCTACCAGCCGCTGCGCTACCTGTCCCCGGCCGAAGCCGTCTCCATCGTGCAGGGAGTGGTCCAGTTGAATGCCTACGGATCGCTCGTGGCCGTTCCCAACACCAGCGCGCTGGTCATCACCGACAAGACCCCGATCATCAGGAAGGCGATCGCACTGCTCCAGGTCGTCGATCGCGAACCGAGCCAGATCATCACCGAATTCATCCCCCTGCAGCGCGCCAATGCCGAGAAAGTCGTCGAGACGCTCAATCAGATGTTCGGTGCGGGATCAGGTGGAGGGGGCGCGGCCCAACCGGCCCAAGGGGTGCAGGGAGGACAACAACAGGGTGCCGTGGTCTCCGCGGGCGGCGACATCCACATGCTCAGCGGCAAGGCGCAGTTCATCGCCGAGAAGAGAACCAACAGGATCCTCATGATCGTCAAGGCGGAGAACTACAAGTATC
>JBEAOJ010000252.1:0-4241 GCA_041164985.1 Verrucomicrobiota bacterium
CGAGCATCTTGGTGCAGGCCTTGACCATCATCGGTGGGCCGCAGAGGTAGTATTCGACGGCCTTGGGATTGGGATGATCCTTGAGGTGGCGTTCCAGCACGACTTCGTGGATGAAGCCCTGCAGTCCCTTCCACTCATCCTCCGGAAGCGGTGAGGAGAGGGCGAGGTGGAATTGGAAATTGGGGTGTTGCTTGGCGAGGTTCTGGAAGTAGTCGCCGTAGTAGATCTCCTGACGTGAGCGGGCCCCGTACCAGAAGCTGACCTTGCGCGCGGTCTTCTCCGTCTCGAAGAGATGGGAGAGATGGGAGCGCAGCGGGGCCATTCCGGCGCCTCCGCCGATGTAGACCATCTCGCGCTGGGTCGGCTTGATGTGGAAGTCGCCGAAGGAACCGATCGCGGTGACGGTGTCGCCGGGCTTGAGGTTGAAGACATAGGCGGATCCGACACCGGGAGGGCAGTCCTGTCCCGGCGGCGGCGTGGCGATGCGGACATTGAACCGGAGGGTCCGCTCGGTCTGCTGGTTGGAGGCCAGCGAGTAGTTGTTGCGTCGGCCGCTCTCGGGATTCCGTGCAACGAGGTCGAAGACATGCTGGGCTTCCCAGACGGAGGCGTACGGCTCGGGGATGTCAAACTCCCGGAACCGGATCATCTCGTAGGAGGGGATGTCGAGCTGGAGGTAGTCGCCGGGGGTGAAGGCGATCTTCCCGGAGGGATCGACCGGTTCGAGGACGAGTTCCTTGATGAAGGTGGCCACGCTCCGGTTGCTGACGACGCGCAGGGTGTAGGTCTTCTGGTGACGCGCTCCGGCGCCCCCGATCCGTGCGATGTTGAGACGAAGTCGTCCGTTGCGTTTCTCCAGCGGATAGGTGGCGAGTCCGCGGCAGATCGGCGGACGTGCGGGGGATCCGTCGGCGAGGTTGAAGCGTCCGTTGTGCTTGGGGCACTCGATGATCGATCCCTTCACAAGGCCGTCGGCAAGGTGGGTGTTCCCGTGGGTGCAGATGCCGTCGGTGGCGAAGAGCGCGCCATGCTCGTCGCGGTAGAGGGCGTAGGTCTTCTTGCCGTGATCGAAGCGGATCACGTCGGCCGGGCCGAGATCCTGTGCGGAGCAGACCTCGATCCACCCCTCGGCATCGGGTTGCGCGTCGTTGGCGTGGAGGCCCTCCTGCAGGCGTGCCTTGGGTTCCGGCAGCTTGCGCTTCACGTGATAGGCGGGATCCTTCACCTGACGAAGGACGGATGGGATGATCTCGCTCCAGGCATGGAGGAGGCTCCGGTAGGGTGTCGGCATATCCTCCTTCACGGCCTCGTGGAGGCGCGGGAGCGCATGGTAGGGGACGAGCGGGAACATGTGGTGCTCCACGTGGTAGTTCATGTTCCAGTAGAGATACCGGTTGATGAAGTTCATCCGGACGGTGCGGCAGTTGAGTCGGTGATCGAGGACGTTCTCCGCAAGGCCCGCATGCTGGGTGAGTCCGTAGACGACCATGAGCCATGAGCCGACGATGTTGGCAAGACCCACATAGAGGAGGGGGAGGATGCTGCGGGTCGCGATCGATAGGGCGATGACCGAGGCGTAGATGAGGACGTAGATCCTGGCCTTGCGGTAGATCTTGGGAAACTCGCTCTCGGGGATGTAGGTCTTCTCATCGGCACTCATCCGTCCGAACGCGTGCATGAGGATGTGTTTGAAATACTTCGGATAGACCGGAAGGTTGAAGAAGGCCTTGATGATCCCGGCGATGTCGGGTGGGCGCGGGACGGCGATTTCAGGATCGCGGCCGACGATGATCGTGTCGCTGTGGTGACGGGTATGGCTCCAGCGCCAGACGGTCGACTCACGCATCACCATGAAGGAGGCGATCTCGTAGAGGGCGTTGTTCATCCAGTCGGTCTTGAAGGCCGTTCCATGGCCTGCCTCATGCCATCGCGAGTCGGAGGTGGAGGCGTAGAGCACCGCATACACCATGTAGGGGAGGAGAGCCCACCAGGTGCCCCAGAGCGCGAACGTGGCGTATCCGGCACCAAGGATCAGGGCGAACCAGAGGATGGTGTCGCGGATCGCCGGTCCGTCACGCCGCTCCAGCAACTTCCTCATGGTCGCCCGGGGAACGGGGCATTGGTACCACTCGGCCTCGGCGAGGCCGCGCTCGATGGCGCGGGCGGCGTTTTCACCGGTCAGGCTGTAGTCGAGCTTGGTCGGTGGTTTGGAGATGGCGGCGGTTGCGTGGTCGGTGCTCATGGTTGTGGGGGATGGGGGAATGGGTTTTTGGAGGTTGCGAAGGGTGTGAGTGGAGTTCTGGCATCAAGCTAGTCCCTCCGTGAGTTTCGCCAATGGTCAGGAGTCGTGAAAACATGCACGAAATTCGCATCAATTCTTGGATGCTTTGATAAAATGTGCCAGTTTGCGGGTGTTCATTATGCCCTTTCTGGACATCAAGACTTCATCCCGGAATGCCCTGGTTCTGAAATATCTCTACGGGGGAGTGGTCCATTACCGTCCGGGCGACCGCTTGGTGCCACGGACCCTGAAGGACTATGAGTTGGTGCTCATGATCGAGGGGACGGCGACCTACCGGCATGATGACGAGGAGCATCAGGCTCCGCCGGGGAGCGTGATCCTGGCCCGCCCCGGTTTCAGGGAGTCCTACCGATGGGACCGCCGTGTCGCGACGCGACATGCCTATGTCCATTTCGATATCGCCGCGATCCCCTCCGACTGGCCCGATCCCCGGGAGTGGCCCGTCTTCCTGGCCAATCCCCCGGAGGTTGTCCCCCCGATGCTCAGGCACCTGCTCGAGAACATCGCCACGCACGGGGAGTCGGACTGGCCCACGCTCAGCGCGGGTGCCGAGGAGAGCCGTTTCCTGCAGTGCCTGATGACGGTCCTTCTCAAGCCCTCCCACGACAGCGGACTCTCCATCGGTGCCCGCCTCCCTGATCCCGTCCACACCTCGCTCAACCTGATGAGGGAGATCCTCGACATCAAGCCGTCGAGGGCCCTTCAGTTGGGGGAGCTTGCGGCGCGGTCGGGCGTGACCGGGAAGCACCTCTGCCGCCTCTTCAGGATGTCGCTCGGCCATTCGCCCATGGAGACCTTCCGCCTGCTCAAACTCCAGCTTGCGCTCGCCCTGCTCGGGCGCTCCGGTCTCGCGGTGAAGGAGATCGCCGACCGCTGCGGCTTCGAGAACCCGCTCTACTTCACGCGCTGCTTCACCCGCGTCTACGGGAAATCCCCCACGCTGGTGCGGCGCTCCCTGCTAAGGAGCGAGCCGCCCCCGCCGAATCCTCTTCCTCCGGAAATCGCCCCGCGTATCTATTGGTGAGCTGCCGCAATTCATACCATCTCCACTCTTATTCCGGTGGAATCAGCTGGTTCTTTCGGCGATGGGCGTTGTTGTCATCCCTCGGGTTATCTTCAGATTGACGCCACTTGCCGCCCGGCAAGCAGTGGCGCCCTGTGGGGGCCACCTACGGTGGTCTACCGCGCTCTCTCCCGGGAGCTTGTTTGATGACATCCGCCTACCGGCGGACGGTGCCACCTCTTCGAGGCTGCGGTATCATCCGCAGTCTTCCGCTCCCGTCCCCACGGGCTTGGTTGCCCTCGGTCTTTTGACTCGCTCGCACCAAGCTCGGCTCGCCCTTCGGGTCCCGCCCTTGCGGGATCTATCCAGGCCTTTCCCAAGGCCCTGTATTGCCGAGCCCATCATCAAAATCCCTTCGCCGATTCCACCAGTCTAATCATGGAAATGGTATCAGTCACTTTTCACGCCCCGCGGAGGATCTTCATCCAGAGATTGAAGGCGACAAGGATCACGAGCAGTCCGGTGATTTGACGGATCCGGACCGCTGGAAGCAGGAGGGCGCCGGAGCGGGCGCCGATCAATCCCCCGGCGAGCACCGCGAAGGGGAGCAGCCAGTAGGCCTCAAGCCCGGCGGGGTGCCATCCTTGCTTCTGAAGCTGTCCAGCCAGTCCCGAGATGCTGTTGGTGAAAATGAAACATGCCGCAAGGGCCGCGATCTCGCGTTCCGGGGCCCATCGCGCAAGATGAAGGATGGGGGCCAGGAAGATGCCGCCCCCGATGCCGACGATCCCGGAGAGAAGGCCGAGCGGTGCGCCGATCAGCGGTCCGAAGCGACCCATGAGGCGGCGGAACGGGGTCTCGACGGGCTTGCCCGGCTGGAGCGGCAGCAGCAGGAGAATCCCCGCGGCGCTGAGCGACAGGGCGAGCAGGAAAAAG
>JBEAOJ010000253.1:0-7007 GCA_041164985.1 Verrucomicrobiota bacterium
TTCGACAAGGAAGTCGCCAAGCCCTCCTCAACCTCGGCTCCCGCCGACACGGAGAAAAAGGACGACCAGAAGCAGTCCTGAAGGCTTCCCGGTGAGGAGCACGCTCACCCGCACCGGCTCCGCCGTCCGGTCTTATCTCATCATTTTTCAGTCGTTAGCCGCGTGCCTCGTTGCGGCCCATGGGAGCGAAGTCCCATACTCCGCGTCCGGGCAGGGAATCCGGATCGCCACCTACAATGTGGAGAACTATCTCCCGATGACGCGGCGGATCAACGGTCAACTCCGCACGAATGCCGGCAAGCCCGAGTCGCAAAAGGAGGCCGTCGTCCGGACCATCGGAAGCATCCACCCGGATGTTCTGGGACTCATCGAGATCGGGGATCCGGGTCAGTTTGCCGACCTCCAGCGCCGCCTGCGCAAAGCGGGGATCGACCTCCCCCATGTGGAATACCTGCAGGCGGCCGACACGACCCGCCATCTGGCTCTGATCAGCCGATACCCCATCACGGAGCGCCACTCGCAGAGTGACATTCCGCTGCGCGTGAACGGAATGACGCTCCACAGTCCGCGTGGCATTCTGGATGTCACGGTGGAGAGGGCACCGGGCGACAGGATCCGGATCCTCTGCGTGCACCTGAAAGCGAAGATGGAGGTTGCGGAATATGATCAGGCGGGTCTCCGCGAAGCCGAAGCGGAGTATCTGAGGCGATATGTCAGGGATATCCTTCGCAGTAATTCGGCAACGGGGCTGGTGCTGATGGGTGACTTCAACGACACCAAGAACGAGAAGGCCATCCGTCAGATCACGGGCAATCCGGAGTGGCCCGACAGCCTCAAGGCGCTTCCGCTCGCCGATGACCGTGGGGAGGTCTGGACGGAATACTGGTCGGCGGCCGATGTCTACTCGCGGATTGACTACATCATGGTCTCCAAGAAACTGGAGTCGGAGATCGATCACTCTCAATCAGGCATCGCCCGCCCCTCCTGCTGGAACGACGCGAGCGATCACTGCCCCCTTTTCCTTTCACTTAGGAAATCATCACACGCGACACCAACGACAACGAAGGCGACACCATGAAGATCCTGAAGATACGATCCATCCTCCTGCTTGCGCTGCTGGCCTCGATCCCTTCACTTAGCGCCGGCTGGGAAAAGGTGACCGCGCTCGATGTCCCGGTGACCCAACTCTCCCAGGATCCCTCGAAGGCCAAGGAGTCGATGGCCAGGCACTTCCGCGCGCAGATCGCTGCCAACGAGGCTTTCCTCCGCGAATCACCCGATGACCCGCACGCCTGGGAAGCGCGGGTCAGAATCGCTTCCGCTCAGGGGCGCCTCGCATCGCTCTCGGCAGACAAGGAGGGGGTACGGCAGGCGGTCGCCAAGCTCAAGGAACTGGAGCGGACGGTGCCCGACCCATCGCTCAAGGCCGAGGCGATGTTCCGCAGGATCTCACTGCAGTGGCAGGATCTCGGTGCCACACCCGATGTTCGCCGTGAGAACGCGGTGGCGAATGCGAGAAACTTCGCGGCCGCCTTCCCCCAAGACCACCGCTCCGCAAGGCTTCTGGCTGAAGCCGCGGCCCTCTGCAACAGCCATCCGGAGCAGAAGGGACCTCTTCTGGAGGAGGCAATCTCCCTCTGCAAGGAGGAGAGCATGCTCCAGCGACTCAAGGATGACAAAAAACAGTTCGACCTGCTGGGACAGCCGATAGATCTCAGCTTCACGGCCACGGATGGAAGCAGGTTCGACCTCGCCATGGAGCGCGGCCATGTCACGGCCATTGTCTTCTGGTCGGCGGAATCGGCACCCAGCCTTGTCTGGATGAGATACTTCGCGAAATACGCGGCGGGAGAACCGAATCTCCGCGTCGCCACGGTGAGCCTCGACCGCAACAAGGCTGACCTCAATGCCGCGATGCGGACCCTCGGGATTATTACTTGGCCGAAGGCATTTGACGGAATGGGGTGGCAGAACGCGATCGCGCGGAACTTCGGGATCAACACCCTCCCCACCCTCTGGCTGATCGACAAGAAGGGACGCCTTGCCTTCCTGAATGCCCGCGACTCCTACGAACACAGGATCAGAGAGCTTATGCTAAAGAACTGATTCGACATTCCACCGGAATCTGGCCCGGGAATTGCTTTCTGATTTTCGATCAGCCATCAGCCATCCGTTTCATCTTTCAACTTTCAACTTTCAGATTTTCCCCTCCCCATGCTCATCGACCGCTACGAACCCGAAGACTTCTTTGACGAAATGTTCGCCGACAAGGCGACCGTGAGGCCGCACTACGGACGGATCGCCGAGCGGCTCCAGATCCTTGATCAGGCGGAGCACCGTCGCAAGCAGACGGCAGTCGATCTGGCCTTCATGCGAAGCGGTGTCACCTTCACGGTCTACAATGACGATCAGGGAACCGAGCGCATCTTCCCCTTTGATCTGGTGCCAAGGGTCATTCCCGACAGCGAGTGGCGGAGGATCGAGAAGGGGCTGATCCAGCGCATCACGGCGCTCAATCTTTTCCTTCACGACATCTACCACGATCAGAAGATCCTCAAGGACCGCGTCATCCCTCCCCACTATATCCTCGGGGCGAAGCATTTCCGCCGTGAGTTCATGGGCTTCAACGTGCCGAAGGACATCTACATCCACATCTGCGGCACCGACCTGATCCGCGACCGCGACGGCAACTATCTTGTCCTGGAGGACAATCTCCGCTGCCCCTCGGGCGCCAGCTACATGCTTGAGAACCGCGCCGCGCTGAAGAGGGCCTTCCCCGATCTCTACCGCTCGGCACGCGTGCAACCGGTCGACACCTATGCGGCGGAGCTCCGCAAAGTCCTGCAGTATGTCTCCCCGCCGTCGCTCGGCACCTCGCAACCCAATGTCGTGCTGATGACACCCGGGGTCTTCAACAGCGCCTACTTCGAGCACGCCTTCCTAGCCCGCCAGATGGGCATCCCGATCGTGGAGGGGCGCGATCTGGTCGTGCGTGACGCGAGGGTCTACATGCGCACCACCTCGGGACTCGTTCCCGTCGACGTGATCTACAGACGCATCGACGATGACTTCCTGGATCCGACGGTCTTCCGTCCCGATTCCCTGCTGGGAGTTCCCGGCCTGGTCCATGCCTACCGCTCCGGCAACGTGAGCCTCGCCAACAGCATCGGAACGGGGGTCGCCGACGACAAGGTGGTCTATTACTTCGTTCCGAAGATGATCAAATACTACCTCGGTGAGGAACCGATCCTGCCGAATGTCGGAACCTTCCTGGCCAGCGAACCGGAGGACCGTGTTTTCATCATGGAAAACCTCGGAAAGCTCGTGGTGAAGTCTGCCAACGAAGCGGGCGGCTACGGGATGCTGATGGGCCCTTGGGCCACCAAGGAGGAGATCGAGTCCTTCCGCGAACAGATCCGGGCCAACCCGCGCAACTTCATCGCCCAGCATCCGATCTCGCTTTCGCGTCACCCCACCTGGTGCGGCGAAGGTTTCGAGGGGCGCCATGTCGACCTGCGCCCCTACATCCTCTGCGGCGAAAAGACGACGGTGACTCCGGGAGGTCTCACACGCGTGGCGCTCCGCAAGGGATCCCTGGTGGTGAACTCCTCCCAAGGGGGAGGATCCAAGGACACCTGGGTCCTCTACGGGGATTCCTGAGGGGGACGAAAACTTTCCGGACCATGAGCGATTTTCACACTCCCGTTCCCACAGCCCAGAAGCCGATCACCGACAGGCGCGACTCCCAGGTGATGCTCTCGCGCGTCGCCAACTCCCTCTACTGGATGAGCCGCTATATCGAGCGCTCGGAGAACGTCGCGCGTCTCCTCGACGTGAACCTGCAGCTGATGCTCGACTTCGCGGATCTCAACGACCAGCAACTCAAAGAGCACTGGCTTCCGATCCTCTGCTCGGCCGGTGACGAGGAGACTTTCTTCAGACTCTACGAGCGGGCCGACAGCGAGAGCGTGACAGAGTTCCTCACCTTCCGGGAAGAGAACCCCAACTCGATCATCTCCTGCCTCTTCACGGCCCGCGAGAATGCCCGGCAGGTGCGCGACCAGATCTCATTGGAGATGTTCGAGGCGCTCAACGAGTGCTACCTCTTCCTGAAGTCCAAGAATGCCCGCGAGGTCTGGCAGAGCGGCGCGCACGAGTTCTACGAGCAGATCAAGAAATACTCCCATCTCTTCCAGGGCATCACCGCCTCCACCTTCACGCGAAGCGAGGGATACGAGTTCATGAATATCGGCAAGTTCCTCGAGCGCGCCGACAAGACCACCCGCATCCTCGACATCAAGTATCACATCCTGCTCCCGAGCATCGCCGACGTCGGCGGAGCGGTGGATGCCGCGCAGTGGCAGGCGATCCTCCGCTCGGCCAGCGCGCTGGAGGCCTACAGGAGATTCCACGTCGAGGATATCCTGCCCAAGAAGGTCGCCGAGTTCCTGATCTTCTCGACGACCTTCCCTCGCTCGATCCGCGCCTGCATGCAGCGCCTCGACGAGGACCTCCACCGTCTCAGCGGCAAAGAGCGGCGGGAGTACCGGAGCCCCGAGGAGCGGGCCTTCGGCAAGCTGCTCTCCGACCTGAACTTCCTCACGATCGACGAGATTCTGAACAGCGGACTCCACCAGTTTCTCCAGGGGGTCCAGACCGTCCTCGATCGTCTCGACGATCACATCTATCAGGAATACATGTACCATCCCCCTGTCGACATGCAGGCGGAGATCCTCCTTCACCAGCAGCAGATGCAACAGCAGCAATGACTCCCCGGAACGAAGCCTCCGCGGCCCCCGCGGATGAGAGCGTCTGGAGCGAACCGCTGCTTCTGGGCATCTCCCACCTGACCCGCTACAGCTACGAGGGCCCCGTCCATGACAGCTTCAACGAGGCCCGCCTCCAACCGGTGAGCGACCACCTGCAGGAGTGCCGGGAATTCCGCTTCCGGATCGATCCCGACTCGGTGATCCGCGACTATCCGGACCTCTACTCCAACTGCGTTCACTACTTCGACGTCCAGAACCCCCACGAATCACTCACGGTGGAGGCGGTCTCGCTTGTCAGGACCCTGCCCGATTCACGCGGCCCCGTTCCGCAGGCCGGCCCCGAAGCGCTCACCGAGGCTGCCGTGAAGGAGCACCACTTCGACTTCCTGCACGGCACCGAGTTCGTCTCATTGGGTGCCGATGTCTGGAGGGAAGCCGTCGACGCCCTTCCGGAGGGGCTTCGCGATGTCTGGACCGACACCGTGGCCATCGGCGAGCACATCCACCGCAACTACAAGTACACCCCCCTCTCGACCAACGTGAATACCCGCGCCGTCGAGGTCATCCAAAGGAAACAGGGGGTCTGCCAGGACTTCGCCCACCTGATGCTCGGACTCTGCCGCACGCACGGCATTCCGGCGCGTTATGTCAGCGGATACTTTCTGAACCAGCACAAGCTCCCCGGGGAAATCGAGGCGAGCCATGCATGGATCGAGGTCTTCATCCCCGGATTCGGATGGAAGGGATATGACCCGACCCACCGCAGGGAACCCGATACCCGCTACGTGAAGATCGCCGTGGGACGCGACTACGGCGACATCCGTCCCGTCGGCGGAACCTTCCGCGGCAAGGGCACCCGGGAAATGGTGGTGGAGGTCTCGGTAAAGCGGATGGAGTGACGAACGGGGCGTAAAGGCACCCGATCAACGATTACCGGTTACCTGTCCCCGTTTTTCCTCCATCAACTCCCTGATCACGGCAAGAGTCTCCCGAAGATTGCGCTCGAGGGTGTACTGTGAAGCCAAGGCAACGCACGAATCACGAACCGATACTCTTTTGTCAGGATCTTCCAAGAGCATAAGCCATCTTCGGATTGCTTCCGAGATGGCATCGATGTTGGATGGATCCGGAAGAATTTCCCCATGGATACCCTGGATCATGATTTCCGAGACCCCCACAACCCGGCTTGTGATCACGGGAACTCCGGCACCCATTGACTCCAGTGCCGCAAGTGAAAAGGGCTCGAAGACCGATGGCACAATCATCAGATCAGCAGCGGCATAGAGACTCCCCATATCCTTCGTCGGCCCCAGAAAACGAACGGCAGGTGAAAGATATTTACGGGAAGGACCTTTTCCGGCTACCAGCAACTTGACCGCAGGATTTCTCAGTTGCTCAACCGCTCGAATCGCAAAGCGAAGCCCCTTCCGTTCCCATCCCGTCCCCACAAAGAGCACGATCTTGTCGGAATCACCGATCGCCAGGGCTTTTCTGGCCTTTTCCCGCGCCTCTTGGTCCGGTTTTTTTTGAATCGGCACCCCGTTTCTAATCAGAGTGACCCGGCTTGCCGGGTATCCGTAATACTCGCCGATCTCCCTGCTGATTTTTTCGGAAATCGAAATAACCCGCAGGGTCCGGTCAGCTTTGAAGATCTCGCGCTCCAGACGGAGCTTTTCACGATGCTTTGGACTGATCCGCTGGAAGATGCGAGCCAACAGGTTCAGGTAAGGCTCCCTCTGATCCATCCACGCGGCATGAAGGCCCTCGTCCGTGCGGTAGATGTCGCATCCCGGAACTTTCTCGACCGAGAGGGTCAGATCGATTTGCAAACCGGATCCGGTCCGATGCCGTGACGAATCCGCGGCGTACTCCGAGAGAGTCCTCCCGCCGCAACGAAGGATCTCCCCCCCCGGCCACTCCAAGACAGGCCAATCATCGGTTCCAAATAAAACGGCTCTGTGCCCCTCGGCCAAGAGCCCCCGGGCGAGTCCTTTGAGATAGGCTTCAACTCCCCCCGTGGGTGAATAGCCGCGCCGCAGGAATCCTATGGTCAACTTCGTCATGATCAGGAATTCAACAGTCCGGACTTCATTGCCGATGCCCGCACACATGCCGAGACGACATCATCCACGCCGATTGACAGCATCCGGAAATTAGGCACTACCCCCGGTTCCTCCGAGGGTTCGCCCACCTTTCTTCCAGCCGGTGCAACCATGACATGGGGGGAACGCCAGGGGC
>JBEAOJ010000254.1:0-2784 GCA_041164985.1 Verrucomicrobiota bacterium
ATGCGTTGATTTCGATCGGAATCCTGGGAGCCCTCTGTGCGCTGCCAGAGATCAGCGGCGCTCTCCGCTTCACTGCCGTCACCGAGGCCAAGACCCAGCTCTGGATTCTCGGGGCGATCTCCTTCCCGCTCTTCGCGGTGCTCTACGAGTCGTTCCCCGCCCTGCTGGGTCGCGACTGCTGGTGCGCCTCCCTCTCCGCCCGCCACTACTGGCTCACCTTCTCGGGGCTCTGGCTGCTGGTCGGACTGATGCTCTTCGGGGGTCTCTTCACCGGACTCGCGCTGAACGACCCCACCGTCTCTTTCCTCAATATCACTTCCTACTCCTATCCCTTCCATGTCCTGGAGTGCGCGGCGCAGCTCCTGCTTCTTGCCGCCGCGGTGATCCTCGGCCTCAATCTCTCGCGCGCCCTTGCGTGGGATTACCTCTTCCCGAAGAAGAAATAACATGCACCGCCTACCGACACTGCTCAGCGGCATCTTCCTGGTCTTCCTGACCTCCTGGCTCGGGCTGGTCGCCTATCCCGTGCTCGGATTGGGCCGCCTCTCCCCGGTGGCCGATGCCGACACCGGCGGCACCCTTCCTCCTGTCTACGGCGGTCAGGCGGTGGCCGGACAGCGAATCTATGCGACCGAGGGGTGCGTCTCCTGCCACAGCCAGCAGGTCCGCCAGACAAGCATCACGCAGACCGACATCGAGCGCGGTTGGGGCGTCCGCCCCTCGGTGGCCCGCGACTATCTGCGCGACAGCACCGCCTTCCTCGGTTCCCGCCGTCTGGGTCAGGATCTCTCGAATGTCGGCGTCCGTCTTCCCGACGCCGCCTGGCACTACAAGCATCTCTACCATCCCTCCTCCGTCTGCGAGGGGTCGCTCATGCCCTCCTACAGCCATCTCTTCCTTCTCCGCAAGATCCAGGGAGCGCGCTCCGACGAGGCGCTCAGCCTGACCGGTGCGGATGCCCCGAAGCAGGGTTACGAAGTGGTTCCGACGGCGGAGGCGAAGAACCTCGTCGCCTATCTCCTCTCCCTGCGTCATGATTATCCCCTGCCCGAGGCTCCCGTGAAGAAAGCGGGTGCCGGGCCGGCCAAGTAAAACGATCCAGAACGATCAGCCGTGAATCACGATCAACACAATCACAAGCAGGAGTGCGGTGGAGGGGAATCCTCCGGGAATTCCGGTGCACCCCTTTCCCCATGGCTCGTCGGCGCATTCATCGTCGCGATCTTCTGGGGCGGCTTCTACCTCGCCTTCAACAGCGGCGGGTTCCGCCAGGATGTCTACGAGTCCAACGCGGTGAGTTGGGCCGGTGGCGGCACGCAGGCCGCCGCGCCCGTCGATCCCAAGGTCGTCGGCAAGCGTCTCTACAGCCAGAACTGCGTCGTCTGCCATCAGGCCAACGGACAGGGTGTCGCCGGTCAGTTCCCTCCCCTTGCCGGAAGCGAGTGGGTCATCGGGGGCGACAAGCAGGGTGAGAACCATCTCGTTCTGCTGATGCTCCACGGCCATCAGGGGCCGATGCAGGTCATGGGGGCCAACTACAACAACGCCATGCCCCAGTGGAAGCAGCTCAGCGACGACCAGATCGCCTCGATCCTCACCTACATCCGCTCGGAGTGGGGGAACAAGGCCCCCGCGGTCGACCCCGCCTTCGTCGCGACACTCCGCAAGGAGCATGCGTCCCAGACCGAGGCCTGGACACAGGCCCAGTTGCTGGCCATCCCTCCCGCCAAAGGCACCCAGGCCCCCGCCAAATAAGTTCACACGATGAGAGAGATTTCCTTCCGCCGCCCGTTCACCCGGATCCTCTCCGGGGCGTTCCTGCTGCTGCCGGTGCTGGCGGCCTCCTCGCTCATGGCGGAGCAGCGCTCCGGCAATGTCTACCTCCTTCCTCCCTGCGTCACGACGGTCGGGGAACAGATCGACGACCTGATCAAAATCATCTTCTGGCTCTGCGCCGCGATCTTCGTGCTGACGCAGGTCACCTACGTCTACTACCTCATCAAGTACCGCCGCCGTCCCGGCGTTCCCGCCCACTACAGCCACGGGAACAACACGCTCGAGATCATCTGGACCACGGCCCCGACCCTCGTCTTCCTGGCGCTCGCCATCTACGGCAACCGCATCTGGGAGAACATCCACCGTCCCGCGCCCGAGAACTCGCTCGTCATCGACGTCTCCAGCTACCAGTTCGGCTGGGACATGCGCTATCCCGGCATCAGCGGGAAACTCGCCCCCATGGATGTCCGCAAGATCGGCCCCGAGAACCGCTTCGGGACGGATCCGGAAAACCCGCTCACCGCTCAGGATGTGGTGTCGCCCGAACTGGTCATACCGGTCGGCAGGCCTGTCCATCTCCTGCTCCACGCCCGAGACGTGATCCACTCCTTCTACGTTCCCGAGTTCCGTCTCTACCAGGACTGCGTTCCGGGCCGCACGATCGGCTGGGTCTGGTTCCAGGCCACCCGCACTGGGGAGTTCCAACTGGCCTGCAACCAACTCTGCGGAACCGGCCACTACAACATGAAGGCGCCGATCCGTGTGGTCACCGAAGAGGAGTTCCAGAAATGGCTGACCCCCCGTCAGCAGAAGAACGCCGGCCCGGCACAGCCAGCTCCCGCGGCGCCTTCGGCTCCTCAGGCAACCTCCACGGCCCCAAAAGCTGCCAAGGCCGACACCTTGACCTCATCTCCCGCAAAGAATACCCTCTAAGCCCATGAGCGCTTCCGTCACCGCCGACAGTCACGCAGCCCACGCCCACCATGGCGATGACCATGGCCACGGCAA
>JBEAOJ010000255.1:0-3837 GCA_041164985.1 Verrucomicrobiota bacterium
CTCCTGCTCGCCATCGACGCCGACATCCTCCTTCTCCCGTAACTCCGCATCCCTCATAACAAGGTTGCGTAGATATTCGGAAAGACTTTTTCCCTCAAGCTCGGCCGCGCGTTTCGCAGCCTTCAGAATTTGAGGATCAAGACGCATTTGAATGTGCATTGTATCTTAATATGTTAACTACCAGATATTTGTTTTATGAGAAATTGCAAGTTTTTGGAAGAGTGTTGTTTGCGTTTTTATGACAAACCTCATAACTTGAAACTATGAAGAAGCGGGTTACAAAAATCTTAACGGGGTTCCGATTGGATCCTCGTCTGAAGGTTCTTGCCGTTCAAGCCGCAGCCCAAGAAAACCGTTCCCTCTCGAACTACATCGAGAACCTCATCCGTAAAGATGTGGCGGAGCGTGGACTCCTGGACTCGCTGGCCAGCGGAAAGAAGTAGGGTTCGATACCTTATATTTTCAGGTAAATCGATTTGCACCTAGTGCACATGAATACGATTAGTGTTATATATAACACTTGGATATCTTTTGTGCATACATTTTGCGAATAATTGTAAGTTTATGGAATCCTATTGTTTACGAATTTCGAAAAATCTCCTAAAAAGTATTCATGAAAAAATCGGTCGCCAAAAAGAAGTCGGAGACTAAGATACTTACGGGTTTCCGCATTCATCCCGACATCAAGGCCCTGGCAGTAGTGGCCGCCGTGCAGGAGAACAGGTCCTTCTCGAACTACCTGGAGAATCTCATTCGCAAGGACATCGAATCCAAAAACCTCGCTTCCAAGAAACCCAGAAAGTAGAAGGTGTTAGTGACGGTCTTGTGATCTTCAGCAGATTTCCCCACACCCGGTAACGGCCATCCTATGCCGCCTCAGTGGATCCAGCACCAGCGGGAAAAATCTCCCCTCAGTTCCAAAGTTTGACGGCACTTGCCTACCGGCAATCTGTGACGCCCTGCAGGGTTCCGCTTAGCGGACTTATCCGCGCCCGATCCCTCGGGCTTGGTTCACCCCTACCGGGGATGCATCGCAGTCCTATCTACTTTGATTCACTCGCTCCCACTCGGATTCCCCTTACGGGTCCCGCTTTTGCGGGATCTACCCAAGCCGTTACCACGGCTATTTTTGCCAATAGCTAGAGTATTTTAACCCAAAATATACATTAGATTTTTATCAGGCAGAGAGGGGAAGCTCAATACACGAACTGAGGAAATTCCTTGGGAGAGGTCACGAAGCCTTTTGGGAAAGTGCCCGAAGGCCATGACCTGATATCCATTCGGCCCCTCTCTTTAACTGCGCCTGGACTCACCATTCGGGTGAGGCATCCGAATCTGGCAATACCGCTCTGTTGCATAATCCGGGTTAAAGTTTTTCAGCCTCCTCTCGCGACGGCATGTCAACAAAACACTTTCCGCAGATGAACCAAAATGCCCCCCCCTCTCTCACTGTCCAAGCATAGCCAAATTACCATCACCACCGGCTAAGCCGGTGGATTTCCATGCCTGATTAAATCCCATGAAGGCCACTGACGAGCATTTGTTGATTTTTGAAGGAGCGAGTGCTGGGCGATACCCGCAGCGGTCTTGCCTCTCTTGGCAACGAAGCATAGAGGCAAAAGAACGTCACCCTAAAGGCGAGGGCTACTGAGGCGCAAGGCCAGCGTTGCTCTTTCGTTCGTGTAGTGCTGTGACTACTCTCCCTCTTTTGCGCCTTGTCCTGCACCTCATCTCCTCCTCGCGCCATCCCGCCATTTTAATCTTAATAGGCCTTAGTCCTTTCCTCGGACTGCATCGCAGGCTTCATCGTGTATCCCTGCAGGATGGTCAGAAGGCCCGCCCGATGGGTTCCTCTGCCCATAGCAGAGGACTATAACTCGACCTTCCCAAAGTCTCGTTTCTCGGGCTTGGTTGGTAGAGATTCAGTCTTCAGCTTTTCCTTCTTCATAATTCATCCTTCATCGTTCAGCTTGTTCCCCTATTCCCCATCCCCCATGAACTCCTGCCTCTACGAGTGCGCCGTCTTTCACCGGCGTCTTGCGCCGAAGCGGCATGAGTTCCTCTACAGGGTCTTTTACTTCCTGATCGATCTGGACGAACTGCCGGCACTCGATCGTACCCTGCGGCTCCTCCGGATCAACCGCCCCGGACTCTACAGCTTCCGGGAGAGCGACCACATCAGCCATGGAGCCCCCTCCGCCCGTGAGAATATCGTGCGCTACCTGCGATCACAGGGAGTCACCGCCCCGGTCGGGCGCATCCTGCTGCTGACTCTCCCGCGCGTGCTCGGTTACATCTTCAACCCGATCTCGGTCTACTTCTGCCACGACACGGAGGGAAAACCGCTGACCTCGGTCGCGGAGGTGGGAAATACCTTCGGCGAATGGAAACACTACCTCGTGCCGCTTGCCGCCGACGGAACCTTTCATGCACGCGTCGTGAAGCACTTCTACGTCTCCCCCTTCTCCGACCTCGATCTCGAATTCGACTTCCGCTTCCATCCGCCCGATGCCGGACTGCGCATCCTCATCGACGATTACCGGGGCGCGGACCGGGAACTCATCAGCACGCTGACCGGGGAGCGGGTTCCCCTCACCGACGCGAACCTGCTCCGCTTCTCGCTGAAGTATCCCCTGCTCACGATGCAGGTGATCCTCGGCATCCACTGGCACGCCCTGCTCCTCTGGCTCAAGGGCCTCCCTGCCCGCCGCAAGGAGAGCGACCCGGAATTGCAGCGCGGCGTCCATCGTCCTCACAAATCACTCGCCAACCACCCCTCTTCCTGCGCCCACTCTGACCAGATAAACCGACTTTCATAATCCGACTTTCATGAGCACCCCTGAATCCGATCCCCACACCGAAGTCCTCAAAAGCATCGCCGCTTCCCTCAAGGGCATCCAGGCATCGCTCGACCACCTCACCGGAGCCGTCGAGGGAGTGGCCGAGTCGATCGAGAAGGCACACGAACCCGAAGGAGATCTGGGAGTCCATCTCGTCGGAGCCCTCAAGGATCTCACCTCCGCCCTGCACAAGCGCGCCCAGCAGGAGCGCAGCCATCAACCGCAGCAGGGACAGCATCGGCAGAATCAGCCCCGCCTGGGACCGGGCCGCCGCGACGACCGTCAGCAGCACCGTCAGGAGAACCGTGAGCAGCACGATGATCAGGAACACTCCCGGCAAGAGGAATCCGGGGAACCCGAAACGGACACAACGGAACACCCCGAAGAGAGAGACGAAGCCTCGACACAGGACGCTCCTGTGACGCAGCAGGGAGACCAACCTCGCAAGAATATCAACAGGGGACGGGGTCGCGGACGCCGCGGAGGGAAACCCCCGGCCAAACAGGCCCCGAAGGAATAATCGGCGCCCAGCGGTTTCTTACGGAACCGCTGATGAGGGCGGCATTGATTCTGGTAGAGATGCCCGATTGCCTGCATCCCGTTGTTCTTTCGAGCCAACGAGGGGAAATTTCACGCGAAGGACGCAAAGAGCGCCAAGGGGGTTAAGGAATTCCTTAGGTAGAATAGTTCCCTTCCGTTCTTTGCGTCCGTTGCGCCCTTTGCGTGAAATACTCCTCTGCGGGAGTCCTTGCATTGATCGCTTCGCTAACTCTGCCCGATCACCACGCGGTTGCGTCCCTCGGTCTTGGCACGCAGCAGTGACCGATCGGCTTCCTTGATCAACTCCGCCGGAGTCTGCATCCCGCCGGCAATCATCGGCACAATCCCGATGCTGAGAGTGATGGAGCGGTGCGGCGTGTTCCTGAGTCCGCTGATTGAGAGAGCCCCGACACAACCCATCAACTGGTTGGCAATCTCCACGCCCTCCTCCACGGAG
>JBEAOJ010000256.1:0-6299 GCA_041164985.1 Verrucomicrobiota bacterium
ACTCAGCTTTGGTTTCCTGCAGTTTGCCACGGTTCAGATAGCCAAGCGCAGCGGTAGCCAAAGAGAGAGCAACGACTACAATGACGAGAACTTTTTGCATGGGGAGAAATTGATCGGGGAAAAGACTTATTATGCTTAAACATGTGGATCCCGTCACTCAAGCTTCAAAAACTCCTTTCCGTGGTTGTTTTATAAGGATGAAGGGGTAGACTGGAAGTGTCAGGGGCTATGGATGAAAGACCGGTGAACCCCGCCAGGGCAGGAATGCAGCAACGGCAGCCAGCTCTCTCTTGCCGTAGTTCCCTGACACTTTGTTAACCCCACTTCATCTGCTCTTCGGGTTCCCGTTTCAAAATCCGGGTTTGCTCAGCGTTTTCTGAGGAATGCGACCGCCACGAAGAGCACTTCCAAGGCTACGAAGGCCGCAACAAGGGGGAATCCTCCCGTGCCGAATCCGTAACTGTGGAGTCCCGCGCCCAGGACGAAGTTCACACCATACCAGGCCATCAGCACACCCATGAAGGCGAGCACCGAGCCGACGGCCAGACCGAACCCGCCCCACATTCCGCTCAATCGCCCGTGAAGGAGCAGTAGGTAGCCGATCAGGGCGATCAGGGCCCAGGTTTCCTTGGGATCCCAGTCCCAGAAGCGGCCCCAGGAGTAGTTGGCCCAGACTCCGCCGAGAATCGTGCCGGCCGCGAGGAGAAGGACGCCGACCTGAAGGGTCTTGTAAAGGTAGGTGTAGAGTCTTTCCGAGGGATCCCTTCCCGCGATGATGCGTCCGAGGATGACATGGGCCACTCCAAGGGCCAGAGCGAAGGCGGCGTAGCTGAGAGTGATCGAGAGGACATGGGTGGTGAGCCAGAAATTGTCCCTCAGGACAGGGGTGAGGGGATGGATCGAGCGGTCGAGGATCATCGGCTGGCTGTCGGCCAGGATCAGCGAGGCCACGGCGACGGGAATCGCCCCGAGCAGGAAAATTCCGGCGCGGTGGATGGCCTCGAAGATCAGGGCGAAGAGGATGGTTCCGAAGGCCACCCAGATCACCGACTCATACATGTTGGTGACCGGGGGACGTCCGGCGATCAGCACGCGGGAGAGCAGTCCCGCCGCCTGAAGAAGGAACCCGCTTCCAGCCAGAACCCATGCCGCCTGATAACCGCGCTTTTCCCAACTGTTCCGTGAGATCAGAAGGAGAATGCCGGCCGCGGCGTAAAGGATCCAGGCCCAGCGGAAGGGGTGGGCTTTCTGGTAGGCAACCTCAAGGGTGATTCTCCACGAGGCGGGTGATGCTCCGGTTTGGGTCACCAGTCCGGTGAATTCCTCGACTGTCCGGTCGAAGCGTTGCCGTGAGTTCTCCGACCATGCGTCGCGCAGGGCTCTGAGCGGCATCTCGTCGCCCGAGGGGGCCTGCCAGTCGGTTCCGGAGAGGGGAGGGATGACGCGGAAGGAGATTCCGGTCAGCAGGCTCTCGAGGAGTCCCATCCGGAGTCCCACGTCGGAGGCCTCTTTCTGCAGGCCGACCAGTTTGGCACGGGGATCGCGACGGCGGGTCTCGGCGGCCTCGGCAATCTCCCTGCCCAACTCCGCGTTGCCGGCGAGTTCATTCCAGCTGAAGAGTTTGCGGCCGGTCTCCAGTCCGAGTTGCTGTTTTAGCGGCCTGTTGGAGACGAGGATCAATTCCCTGCCCTTCCAGTCTGCGGAGGGATCCATCCAGATCGAGGTGATGATCCCCATCGCATCCATCCGGCCGCCATCCTGAGTCAGTCGTGTCTTTCCGGAGAGTGATTGCAGCGTCTCCTCCGCAAAGACGAGATACGGTTTTCTGCGTCCTCCCTCCTGGATCACCATCGTCTCGAGGGCCGCCGGCGAGACCGAAGCCCATGCTGAAGGGAGCAGGATTGCACCCAGAAGCAGGGGAAGCAGGGAGGAGAGGGTGCGGTTTGTCATGCGCGAGGACGGAGATAGAACATCATGAAGATCCCGAGGCAGATGGCGAGCGAGCCTGTCCATTTGAGGAACCAACCGGGATCATAGAGAACCTGGAGGGTGGTCTCCTTGAGATCCTGAGGATTCCACTCCGCTTGGGAAAACTTGTAGTTGAACCCCGTGATGTTGGCGAGGATCCCTCCGGGGTAGGAGGCGGGATGGTTCATCCGGATCTCACCCTCCTTCTCCTCACCGGTCTTCAGGTTTTTAAAGAGTACGGAAGCCCGGAAATCGGAGGGGGTTTCGGTCCCCTCGTCGCGCGGAATCCGGAAGTCGGTCAGTGCGATGGAGAAAGGGATCGGCTTGAGTTCCAGACCGTAGCCCAGGCGGACCAGATCGTTCCCGATGGTCAGGGGGAGCACTTCGCCCGAGGCGACCCATGCGGAGGCACCTTTCGTTCCATCAGGGCTCATCAAGCAGGCATGGAATCCCGGGACGCCCCCTGCCTGAGCGGGTGCGGGGCTGGTCACGATCGTTTTCCCCGGAGCGATTTCCAGAAGTTGGAGGCGCCAGTCGGCCCATCCCAGAGGGAGTTCCTCCCCTGATTTCAGGACGCCGGATGATGTCACGGTGCCGCCTCTTCCGATGCGGTAGAGCATGGTTCCGGGTTCCTTGCCGGGAAGCAGGTGGAGCCATGGTTTTTTCCCCGCCGGATCACGGGATGCCGGGGTGGCTTCCTCCGCGGAGAAGGTGATATCGGCGCGGCCGAAGAACTCATGGTTGCGAGGGGAACCTTCCCCCGTGCCAAGGGCCACGCGGAGCGACTGGCGCATCATGCCGCTGGAGAATCCCAGGAGCACCGAGGTGCCCGCACCGCGGCCATTCCCCGGAGCAAGCCGCGGTTCGGGAACGAGTTGCTCGGAGACGGCATCGATCCTGATCCGGAGAGCCGTTCCGGGGACGGGGAGAAGCTTCGGCGAGTCCTCCGTGACATGAAGGAACCGGGTGTCGAGCGGGAGAAGGTAGAGGTAGCTGTCGGCGGGACTTTCCACCTGGAGGCAGCTCCGGTCAGTGATGATCTTGCGCTGGGGTTGGCCGTCGGTGCGGAGCGTGACGTTTCCCTCGAAGCCGAATTTGGAACCGATGACCGCCCCGATCAGCAGCAGGATGATGCCGTAGTGGGTGATGATGAATCCGGTGTGCTTTTTCTGCCAGGGCCAGCGGGTGAGCGTGACGGCGAAGAGGTTCACGCAGAGGAGTCCCAGCCAGGCGATGAACCACGGGGCCTTGTAGATCCATGCACGCGCCACCGCGGCATCGAAACGCGACTCCGTGAAGGTGGCCGCGGCACAGGCGATGGCGATCGTCGCAAGAAGGAGCAGGGCCAGCTTCAACGAGCCTAGCAGATGGATCAGCCGCCAGACCGGTGAACGACGCTGGCGCTCCGCGATCATCCGTGTGCGCGACATCGCTGGCTGGGGAGTATGGTTTCCGGATGACGACATCCTGGGAAAGATAGGCGGAGTCGCGCGGAAAGGCAGAAGGAAAAATGAAGAATGAAGGTTGTTTGGAATTGGGAGTTGGAAAATGTTCCGGAAAAGATACGGAGTGAGTTTCACGCAAAGGACGCAACGATCGCAAAGAGGGTTTGCTGGAGAATTTGCAAAAAAAGACCGTTCTTGCCCCCGTTCGTTCAATCGAGTGCTACTCCTTTATCCTGACTTGGCGACCTTGCTTTGCGCCCGTTGCGTGAAAACAGCCTGTTTCAATCAATCCACTGGAAACAGCGCGTTGAAGAATGAAGAAACATGAGGAGATCGGGAATAGGTGGAGCAAAATGAGTCTGCCCCCTTCATTCCTATGCGTATTCTTTTCCTGAGTTTCTGAGTTTCATATTTATCCTGGATTTTTTCCTTCTTCATCATGCCTTTTAACTTCCAGAATCCCTCCATGGACCAGCAACTCCAGATCCTTATCAACCGGGAATGGATAGCACCATGGGCCGACCGACTCTTTGCCTTTGTCGCCGATTTCGGGGCCTGGGCGCCGTGGCTTCTGCTCCTTGTTGTGCTGGGGCTGGTTTTCGGAAACTTCCGCCTCCGTGCGGCCATGCTTGCCGCGGGACTTGCGGTCGGTCTGAGTGATGGCGTCGGGGTGAATCTGCTAAAGCATGCCGTCGGGCGTCCTCGGCCCAGCCAGGTGGAACCGGGAGTCCGCGTTGTCAGGTTGGGAAAAGCGCCCTCCGGATTGCCCAAGATCGCCGGTATTGTTTCCGAGCCGCCCGTGACCTTCCCGAATGGCATCGAGCCGCCCGAGGTTCCCGGAGTGCTGACCGGGGAGATGCCTGCGAACGGCCGATCCTTCCCCTCGGGCCATGCCGCCAACAACATGGCGGTGGCGACCGTGCTGCTGCTCTTTTTTCCCCGCCGTGGATGGATCTATCTGCCGGTGGCCCTGCTTATCGCCTACTCGCGCATCTACACGGGCTCGCACTGGCCCCTTGATGTGGTGGCGGGAATGCTTCTCGGAATTGCCGGAGGCTTGATCGCCACCCGCCTGCTGAAGTTCCTCTGGCGGCGCCTCGGGCCGAATCTCCTGCCCCGCCTTGCCGAGGCTCATCCCGAACTCATTCCATGAAAGGAAAAAACAGCAAAGCGCATCCTGTCGGTGCAAGTCGGACGGCGATGCTTATCGGCGCGGTTGCGGCCCTGACGGCGCTCCGCATCTCGGTGGCCACCGGCGGTGCGCTCAACGAGAACGAGGCGTTCCTCTCCCTCTGCGCGGCTCATCCAGCCGGTGCCTACATCGAGGGGGCTGCCGGCACGCCGCTTCTGTTGGCGCTTCTCAAGATGCTTGGGATCTCCGGGGTCGCGGCGCTCCGCTGGATTTCGCCGCTTGCTCTCCTGCCTCTCTCCTGGGCCGTCTGGTGGATCGGTCGTCGCGTGGCACCCCATCGTGATGCCGTGGCCCTTTGGGCCGTGCTCGGGGTGAATCTCCTTCCTCCCGTCACCCTGGCCTCACTCGTCATGAATGGAGCCATGATCACGGCCACACTACTTCTTCTTTCCGTGGTGGCAGGATGGCATGCCGCCCTCGCCCGGGGAGCTGCCACCCTCGGGGCGTGGGCTCTCTTTGGCGTCACCCTCGCCGTGAGCACCCTCTTCTGGCAACCGGTGGGCTGGTTGCTGCCGGTTGCCGCTGCATTCCGCTTTCTGAATGAGGGAGTGCAGGGTTTTCCCTGGAAGGGATTGGTTGCGGCGTTCGGACTGCTCCTGATCGGCTGGATCGCCCCCTTGGGTTGGAATGCCCGTCACGACTGGGTGGGTTGGAGCAGTGTCGCCCCCGGATTCGATGCCATCACGATCGGTTCCCGCTCCCTGTCACTCGGCCTTCTTGTCGCTCTTTGCGGCGTGATAACCCCGTTTCTCGTTCGTGTGGCTTATGTCGCTCGCGGATGGGCTGTTGCTGTCGTCCTCTTCGGAGGGGTGATGGCATTGGGAAGCGGCTTGATGATGCTGGTACCCTCGGTCATCCCTTCCGGCCTTCCCTCGCCGGTCGGTGTGCAGGGGGTCGGTGACATTGCAGAGGAGGTTCTATCCCTGCGCAAGGCGCGTCCCGACGCCAAGGGTGAACGATCCTTCCTGATCGCCTCCACTCCGGGTTTGGCCGCGTTGCTCGGTTCCAAAATCAGAGTGGATTACCCCGAGCGTCCCTGCGCCCCTTCGGTCTTCGCCGCGGAGTCACCCAGTCTCAGCAGTTCCTATTCCCTCTGGCCCTCCTATCCCGATGCCGTGGCCGCGGGCGTGGTCGACACTCTTTACACCGAGGAGAATTCAGCCAGTCCTTTCCTCGGACGGAATGCCCTCTACATCACCACCGAGACCAAGGAGGAGTTGCCCCAGACCATCACCGGGGCTTTCGGTGCGGTGGGATTGCTCAAAGAGCTTCCCCTGAATTGGAACGGGCGGCCGGTCACGATTCGGATCTATCAGTGCGAGGATTACCGAAGCCTCTCCCTTTGATTGCTGAAGGGCCTGCGGGAGCGAGAGCGTCAAATCGCGGGTAGCGCTTCCCTAAGCCGCATCAATCTCTGAAAAGTTCATCCGCAATGATGCGGATGCCTGCACGGACGTCGTTGTCATCCATGGCGAAGGAGAGGCGCAGGCATTCCTTCCGATGAGGCCAGTCCTGATCCTCGAGTCCGAAGAAGAAGTATTCGCCCGGCACGACGAGTACGCCGCGTTTCTTGAGTGATTCGTAGATCTCCTTGGAGGTTCGTTTGGAATCCCTGACCCAGAGCCAGAGGAACATGGCCCCTCCGCTTTCATGGATCGAGTAGGGGGCCTCCTCCGGGAAGAACTCGGCGATGG
>JBEAOJ010000257.1:0-3953 GCA_041164985.1 Verrucomicrobiota bacterium
CCAGCCTCTGAGGGAAAATCCCCTTCAGGTCAAATCTCTTCTTGGCAACCACTCCATCGTCGCTTCAGTAAACAGCTCTTCTCAAATTTAAAAGTCTAGTTCTTATTAGTAAATGGTATGACCTGTCGAAGTCTTGACCACGAAAGACTCGAAAAGCACGAAAAGTGAATGATCAACGGGGTGTATTTTCTAGCGGTGGTGGGACTCGAACCCACACTGGAGCGATTTTAAGTCGCCTGTCTCTGCCATTGGACTACACCGCCGGAAAAGTGGAAACCTTAAGGAAGAAAAGCAATGGATCGTTTCAGTTTTCCATCCTTTTCAATCAATGAGGGATGAGGAAGTCATTCCTATATCAAGGTTCACTGAATCCTTTATTCAGGTTTCAGGTCTCAGCTTTCATCCTTCGATTGCTCAATAACCTACATGCCCGAGGCGGGTCTTGCCACGGAAGATCCAGTAGATGCTGACGGTGTAGGCAAGGACGATGGGAACACCGATCACCGCGATCACCAGCATGATGCCGAGGGTCTTGGCGCTGGAGGCGCAGTTGTAGATCGTGAGGCTGTTTCCCGGGTCGGGCATCGACATGACGATATTGGGGAAGTAGGAGATGCCCAGCACGGCCATGAGCAGGATCATGGTGAGGGAGGACATGAGGAAGGCGGGGAATTCCTTGCCGCGGGCGTTCAGGAAGCCGATCGAGAGGGCTGCCAAGATGTCGAGCGCGAGGATGAGGAATCCGTGGGGTCGGGTCAGCATGACGGCAACCAGATTGGGACACTCGAAGAAGGTGGCGATGTTAAAGGAGAGAAGGAGAATCAGGAAGATGCCGATGAGGCGGGGGACCCATCCCTTGATGGTCGCCTGAAGTTCCCCTTCGGTCTTCATCACGAGGAAGATGGCCCCGTGCATGGCGAAGAGGGCGACGACGGTGATTCCAAGAAGCAGGGAGTAGGGATTGAGAAGGCCGATGAAGTCCCCGACGAAGTCACCCTGGGGATCGAGAGGGATGCCGCGGGTGATGTTTCCCATGGCGACGCCGATCAGCAGCGCCGCAAGGAAGCTCCCGGCGCTGAAAGCGATGTCCCAGCCCTGACGCCAGGCGCGGCCGGGCTCCTTGCTGCGGAACTCGATGGAGACAGCCCGGAAAATCAACGCCGCAAGGAGAAGCATGAAGGCATTGTAGAATCCCGAGAAGACTGTCGCATAAGCTCCGGGAAAGGCGGCGAAGAGGGCGCCGCCGCCGGTCACGAGCCAGACTTCGTTGCCGTCCCAAACGGGCCCGATGGAGTTGAGCAGGATGCGGCGATCCTCATCCTTCTTGACGAAGAGGTGCAGGATGCCGACTCCGAAGTCGAATCCGTCGAGGATGGCATAGCCGGTGAAGAGGATGCCGACGAGAAGGAACCAGATGATGTGGAGGTCGGGGAGATGCATGGCGGCGATTATTCGGAGGCGCGTCCCTTTTTGGTGAAAAGCTCACCCTCGGAAAGTCCGACGGCCTTGGTGTGGTGGCCATCGTCATCTTCCGGCCCGTGCTGGATCTTCCGGTTAAGCAGGTAAATGAAGGTGATGAAGAGGAGGGTGTAGATCAGGGTGAAAAGAATGATGGAGAAGACAACCTGGTTTGCCTGCACGGCCCGGGAGAGACCGTCGGAGGTCTTAAGCATGTTGTAGACGATCCAGGGCTGACGACCCATCTCGGCAGTGAACCAACCCGCCTGCATGCAGATCTGCGGGGCAATCACGGCAAAGACATAGATCCAGAGGAGCCCTCTGATTGCCGGAACATCGGTGCGGAAGATCCATCCGCGCCAGAGGAGGGCGAGTGCCAGGAAGGAGAGACCGAAGACCGCCGATCCGAGGCCGATCATGAGGTGATAGGTCTGGAAGACAGCACCCACAGCGGGCCAGTAATTTGGCCTGATCTCGGCAAGCTTTTGCTTGGAAAGGCCCGGATGGCGCGCTGCCAGGAACTCATCGCTCGGCATCGAGAGGAGTCCCTGCACGGGTTTTTTGAAATCATGGAAGCATAGGAAGCTCAGAAGGGCCGGGATCTGCGGGCCGTGGACGGTCTGATTCTTGGTGTCGACCCAGCCAAAGAGGGTCATCGGGGTGTAGTCCTGGGTGGTGTAGACACCCTCCATGGAGGCCAATTTGATCGGTTGGTTGCGAACCACGCCGCGAGCCGTGGAGTCGGCGCTGATCGACTGGAGGATGGTGGTGAAGGCGGCGAAGCAGACGGCAACCGTGATCGAGGCCTTGGCAAACCTGAGATGTTTGCCCTTGAGGAGGTACCAGGCGCTGATGCTCATCACGAGAAATGAACCCACGAGCCAGGCACCGAAGACCACGTGACAGATCCGCTCCAAGGAGGAGGGATTGGCGATCATCACCCAGAAATTGTCGACGACCGCCCGGACATGCCCCAGATCGGAGGCCTGGACGATGTAGCCCTCGGGCAGGCGTGTGTGGACGGCGCCCGTGATCCTCTCGAGGTGGAACCCCGCGGGAGTCTGCATCCAGGAGTTGGCGATCAGGATCCAGATGGCGCTGAAATGGGAGCCGAGGCAGACCATGCAGGTGGCAAAGAAGTGAGTCTTGGGGCCCACCTTGTCCCAGCCAAAGAGGAGCAGGGCCAGGAAGCCGGACTCCAGGAAGAAGGCGAAGATTCCTTCGGCGGCCAAGGCGCTTCCGAAGATGTCACCGACAAAGCGCGAGTAGGCGGCCCAGTTCGTCCCGAACTCGAACTCCATGACGATGCCGGTCGCCACACCGATGGCAAAGATGAGTCCGAAAATCCTCGTCCAGAAATGGGCGAGCTGATGGAAGAGGGGATTCTTGGTCTTGAGGTACAGGCCCTCCATGATCACCAGGAGCACTCCCAAGCCGATGGTCATCGGCGGATAAAGGAAATGGAACGAAACTGTGAGCGCGAACTGGATGCGGGAGAGGGTTTCGACGGACATCAGGCGCTTAATCAACCCCGTTCACCCGTTCCCATCAATCGAAAAATCACCATGCAAGGCGTTACAATTACGACAATTCTTAGAGACTGTCTGAAAACTCGGGAGAGCCGCGTTGGTGGGGATTTTTCCCTTGGGAAGCGCTGATTAAATCGCATATAGGCCGTTGCGGGAAGAATTGGCCGCGGGCAAGGCGGCTTGGCGCGAGCATCCCCGCAGTGGGCTGCCGTAACGGATGCGAAGCAACGGCCGGGCAAGCAAAGCGCCAAGCCAACACAACTGGCCCCCGTGCCACGCCACGAAGCCAAAGGCTTTGTGGCCTTTGGCTTGGATCTCCGCAGCCCCATGGGCTGAAGCCAGTTGTCGATTTTTGCCTCGGCCTCTCCCGAGGCCCTCGTCCTCCGGACTGCTTCGCAGGCTACGACGCGGCTCCCGCCGCTCGTTGTTGTGGCGTTGCTCGCTCGGGCGAGACCGCTGCGGGTATCGCCCAGCACTCGCGCCTTCAACCAAGCCTCTGGGAAGAGGCGCGGAGAAGCATGCCGAAGGCATGATCCCCCGTCTTGATGGGGGACGGCACCGCTTCTCGGGAGAGAAGTGTCGTTCAAAAATCAGCAAATGCTCTTCAGCGGCCTTCATGGGATTTAATCAGCGCTTCCCTTGGCCAAGGAGGGAGGGGGGCGGCAATACCCGTGCTGTCTTGTCCCGTCCGATCCAACAATGGCCGAAGGGAAAAGCCACCCAACACTTCGGGGGAGAGCAAGGGTAGCTGTCTGGCTGCGTTCCCTGCTCGGTCAAAGCCCACTGCGGGGATTCTCCCTCGCAGGTGCATGACCATCCAGGCCCCCCTTGCTCTCGCGCGTCATTTCCCAGTTTTCATACCACTTACTAATAAGAAACAAACTATACAGATGAGAGGGGAAGGGATAGGAAGAAGGGATGAGAAGATTACCGGAACTTGGAGAGCAAAGAGTGAAGGAATTGGAG
>JBEAOJ010000258.1:0-9257 GCA_041164985.1 Verrucomicrobiota bacterium
AGGGGGAGGGGGATCTCACGCATCAGATCGGCCGCGAAGATCATTCCTCCATCCATGACGGGAACAAGGCAGAGTGAATCGCTTTCCTTGAAATCCGCGGTGATCCGGAGACCGAGTTCCCGGATGCGTTCGGCAATGGTATCGCGGCTGAGCAGGATATCGGATGATGGATCGGTCATTGCTGGAAATACGTCACGGACTGAATGAGGGGGCAAAGCTGTTCATCCGTTGGGGTCAATGTCTCCGATGGCCCGGATCCCCTTTTTGGAGATTTCGAACAACTCCGTGGAAACAGGCATGGGTGAGATGAGGTAGTCGTCCGTGATGGTCCGGGAGGTGTCGGGCAAGCGGTTCGCAAGTTTCGGGAAGATGTAGATCTTGTTCCGTGCGGGAATGGCCACGATCAACTCCGGACCGAAGATTGCGCTGAAGCGCTGGAGGAACCCGGGGGCCAGGATGCAGGAAGCGGTCATGGGGTCATCCCGGGTGATGACCGCCATTTGGATCACTCCGCGGGCATCCCTGATCATGCGCGGATCAATGGTCGCCAACAAGAGTCCGGCACGCTCTCTCGATTCCTTGAGAAAGCGGTCCCATGAGGCCTCGGTGAGGGCTGAATCTCCCTGAAGAGGCTTGATTTCGCCATGTCGTCCTATTCTGGCCGGGAAGAGAACGGTCCTCTTGGACCCGGGCAGGAAGCGTTGCACCGGCATTCTCTCGAAGGAGCCACCCAGAAGTACTCCCGGGGTGCTCTCTTTGTCTTGGGAGGCAATGGCCGGGGCGCAGGCGAGCAAGAGGCCCGTCGTCAGGATCCGTGACAACCGCTGGTCTTTCCGGCCCAACATGCGTAGAAGGAATGTCATCATGATCACTTTTGTCGAAGGTATCCTGGAAGAAGTCTTGCCGAACCAGATCGTCGTCAATGCCGGCGGCATCGGCTACCAGATTCTCATTCCTCTCTCCAGTTACAACAAGCTCTCCTCAACCGGGCAGAAGGTCAGGGTTCTGACCCATCACCATGTCCGCGAGGATGCCCAGGTTCTCTACGGCTTCTCCTCCACGGAGGAGAGGGATCTCTTCCGGTTGCTCATGGCCCATGTCTCGGGTGTCGGTCCGAAGCTGGCCCTTGCGATCCTGAGCGGCATGGAGGTCGGGCAGTTCAAGTCGGCGGTGGTGACCTCCGATATCGCCGCGATTTCCAGGATCTCGGGAGTCGGCAAGAAGACCGCGGAGAGAGTCGTTCTGGAACTCAAGGACAAGCTGGGCGTCGCCGCGGAGTGGGAAGCTGCCAGCAGGGAAAACGCTCCTTCCGGGATCGAACGTCACCTCCATGACGCGGTTCTGGCGCTGATTTCGCTCGGCTATAAGCAGGTCGATGCCCACAAGGCGGTGAAGGCAGTTCTGACCAGGCTCTCGGCCGACTCCTCGGCGGAGGATGTGGTGCGGGAGTCTCTCAAGCATCTCCTTTCGTGAGCACCGCGGATCCCGTTGCCGAACATTCACTCTCCCTCGAGGAACTTCGTGGCCGGGTGCCCGAAGGAGAGCTCTTTGCAGGGAAGGAGTGGAGATGGGCGCCCCATCCCTACCGCTTGGATGCCAAGCTGTCCAAGGAACTCGAATCCATGGGGCATCGCCTGCTTCAGTTTGCCGATGCCTGCGACCTGCTCTACCGCCAGAGTGTCGAGGGACGCCAACCCGAATGGATCGCCCGCCTGCTCGACCGGGGAAAGCCCCCCGGGGTCGTGGCACTGGGACGGGAGGCCGCATTCCGTGGTCAGATCGCACGGGTGATCAGGCCTGATCTTGTGCTGACGGAGGAGGGGTTCACGATCTGCGAACTGGATCAGATTCCCGGGGGAATCGGTCTCACCGCATGGCTCAACGAGACCTATTCCTCGCTTGGTGTTCCGGTCCTCGGCGGTCCCGACGGGATGCTTGCGGGCTTTTCATCCATTCTTCCGGGAGGTGAGATCCTCATCTCCGAGGAGGCTTCGACTTATCGTCCCGAGATGGAGTGGCTTGCTTCCCGTCTTTCCAAATGGAGCAGGGAGCAGGGCGGGAGTGGATCATGGAAGGTTGGCGACGAGTCCAACCGGGACTCCTGGAACGGGAATGTCTATCGCTTCTTTGAGATGTTCGACCTTCCACAAATCCCCTGCGCGGAGGGGCTCTTTCGTGACGCCTTGGCCGGAAAAGTCACCGTCACACCTCCTCCCAAGGCTCAACTGGAGGAGAAACTCTGGATGGGTCTCTTCTGGATGGCCCCCCTGCGGGAGTTCTGGATGCGCCAACTTGGAGAGCGTGGCATACAGGCATTGCAACGATGGATTCCCTACACCTGGATCCTGGATCCGGAACCGCTTCCTCCGAATGCCGTCTACCCCCGCCTTGATATTCAGGATTGGAAGGAACTGGGAGCCTTCAGCCAGAAGCAGCGTGATCTCATTATCAAGATCAGCGGATTCGACGGGCGAGCCTGGGGGGCGAGGGGAGTGGCGCTGGGGGCCGATCTACCACGGGTCGAGTGGGAGGAAGCGATTGCGAACGCATTGCGGGAATTTCCGGAGCATCCCCACATCATGCAGGTCTTCCGTCACTCCGTTCTCACCGACCAACCGTTTTTCGACGTGGACGGATCGGTCAGCATGATGAAAGGACGTGCCCGCCTGAGTCCCTACTATTTCGTGAACGGCGGTAAAGCCAACCTTGGCGGGGTTCTAGTGACGGTCTGTCCCGCGGACAAGAAGATCCTTCACGGGATGAGTGACGCCGTGATGGTGCCCGTAACTGTTGGAGACTCCCGGGTCCGGGTGTAGCCGCCCCCTCTGCATTGCATCTAGTCCTTCCGCTTATGGACTGGACTCACCGGGCCCTGCGATGGTCGCCGCATGCAAACGTTGAAGCGCGCGCACAATGCGGGGTTCATTTCCCGGAACGCTGAATTCACCCGGACCTTCAAGGAGCCAAGGTTCCTTGAAAATCGCGGACCCCTCGATCCGATTCTTCGGAATCTGATCACCCGCGGATCACTCCGTGTCATCGATTGGCGCGGTGAGTCCCAAACATACGGCGACGGTCAAGGAGACAGGATCACCATTCGCATTCATGATCAGGCGACGGCATGGAGACTTCTCCTGAATCCGCAGTACGAGGCAGGAGAGTCCTACATGGATGGTCGGCTGACGATCGAGGAAGGAAGCCTTCACGATTTTCTCGACCTGCTCTTCCGCTCGATCGGCCTAGATTCCCTCTCTTATCCGCTCTCCGGTTTGACCGAGAGACTTCGGCGGGTCATGCGGCGGATTCACCAGTTCAATCCGGGGGGGCGTTCCCGTAGGAATGCATCCCACCACTACGATCTCTCCGACAGACTCTATGACCTCTTTCTGGACGGTGATCGTCAATACTCCTGCGGTTACTTCATGACGGGCGAAGAAACTCTTGAGGAGTGCCAGTTGAAGAAGAAGCGGCACCTTGCGGCCAAGCTTCTGATTCGCCCGGGAGACAAGGTTCTCGATATCGGATCAGGGTGGGGTGGTCTGGGGCTGACGCTGGCCGCCGACTTCGGGGCCGAGGTGACGGGCCTGACCCTGTCAACCGAGCAGCACATCCACTCCAACCTCCGCGCACGCAACGCGGGTCTGGCGGATCGGACACGGTTCCATCTGCGCGACTATCGGGCGGAATCGGGGAAATACGACCGGATCGTTTCGGTCGGAATGTTCGAGCATGTCGGGGTGAATCATTACGGGAGTTTCTTCCGAAAGGTTTCCGAGCTTCTCAAGGATGACGGCGTGGCGCTGATCCATTCCATCGGAAGACCGGATGGACCGGGTCATACGAATCCGTGGATCGCCGAACACATCTTTCCGGGAGGTTATTCGCCGGCGCTATCGGAAGTCCTCCCGGCAATCGAGAAAGCCGGCCTGCTGGTGACCGATATCGAGATACTCCGGATGCACTACGCGGAGACCCTGAAGTTGTGGCGCGAGCGCTTTGAGGAACACCGGGGCGAGATCCGGAAACTTTACGACGAGAGGTTCTGCAGGATGTGGGAGTTTTATCTTGTGACCAGTGAACTCTGCTTCCGTCATCAAGGACTGATGGTCTTCCAGATCCAGTTGGCCAAGAGACCTGATGCGGTCCCGATCACACGGGATTACATCACCCGCTTCGAGACAGAGCACCCGGTGTGAGGAGCGGAAGGCTTTAGATTCTTATACCATTTCCATGATTAGTCTGGTGGAATCGGCGAAGGGATTTTGATGATGGGCTAGGCGGAAGACCGAGGGCTATCTTAAGATAACCCGAGGGATGACAACAACGCCCATCGCCGAAAGAACCAGCTGATTTCACCGGAATAAGAGTGGAGATGGTATTAGACGCTAGGAGTTTAGGGCCTGCAGTTCGTCCGTTTAGGATGTGCGGGGTAACATCTCCTCTTCCTGACGAAGTTCTTCGGCTCGGATCTCGGTGTTCTCGATCAGTGGGCGGGGTGCATGGAGGAGTTGTTCGAGCATTCTTTCCCACTCCTCCCGGCCTTTCATGATTTCGATCTCGATGCGGAGATAGCGTATGGGGATCTCCTGATTGAGCAACCGGGGCATCCGCACGGCATCCTTCTCGGTCGTCAGCACACAGGAGATGCCGCGTCGGGCACAGCGCTTGAGGAAGCGCTCGATCTCCCTCTTGGAGTAACGGTGATGATCCGCAAAGCTCTGGGTGAGTTCGAGTTCAACGCCAAGCCGCCTGAGGCCCTGCTCGAAACTCTCGGGTGAGGCGATGGCGCTCAGGGAGGCGGCACGAAGTCCCTGAAGCGCGGAAAGCGGGAAGACCTCGCCCGTGGAGAGATCCTGGACGACCACGGGCCTGTGGCGGCACTCGATGATCGGAGCAGTCCTGTTGTGAAGACGGATCCTCTCATGGAGCTCCGTCAGGTCGCTTCCATCGCTTTTCGTGATGAGGATGTGGGTGGCCCTTCGAAGATGGGAGGGAGGCTCGCGGAGCGTGCCCCGGGGGAGGAGGTATTCATTCCCGAACGGGGCTTCGCGGTCGATCAGGACAATGTCGAATTTCCGGTGAAGCTTCAGGTACTGCAGGCCGTCATCAAGGATCAGGAGATCGCATCCAAGCCGGTTGACTGCATGACTGCCGCACCCGACGCGATCCTTGTCCACCACGACGGCGACGCCGCGGAGATTCTTCGCGAGCATGAAGGGTTCATCCCCGGCATTCTTGGAATCCAGCAGGATGGCCCCTCCCTCGGAGACAACGCGACAGGAGGTTCCCGTCGCATGGGAAGCCCTTCCCTTCACGCTCTTGTAGCCGCGGCTCAGGATCGCGATCCGTCTTCCCCGTGTGGTGAGATCGCGCGCCAGCTTCTCCACCACAGGGGTCTTTCCAGTCCCACCAACGGTCAGGTTCCCGATGCTGACGACCGGGCAGCCCAGTTGGTGGCTGCGGAGAATATGGGACCCAAAGAGGGAATGCCGCAGGGTGACGATCCCCAGGTAGAGATAGGAGAGAAGCAGGAGGAGCGCCCTCAGTAGTCCCGCCCGCTTCCCTGCGCGGCGCTCCAAGATGACATCGACGGCAAACTGCTCGAGACTGTCGAGTAGGCGGCGCATGACTCCGCCTAGACCGTGCGGGCTCCCTTGTTCTCGGCGGAGACGACGATGGTTCGCGATCCCTTGGGAGCCTCGGCCTTCATGGCCTTTGCGATTCGGACGGCATGACTTGCATTCGGTGCAAGGCAGCAGATCGTCGATCCCGAACCGCTCAGCCATCCCCCGATGGCACCCGATTCCTCACCGGCGGTGATGACATCGGAAAGGAACGGAACGAGTTTGGCCCGGTAGGGTTGGTGCAGTCTGTCACCGAAAGCACCCCGAAGCAGTTCATAGCGCTTGGTGGCGAAGGCTGCGGCAATCACGGCGGCGTCGGCTGCATTGGCGGCTGATTCGGATACCGCGATCGATTTGGGCATCACCTTGCGGGCATCGGGAGTGGCAACCTCAAATCCGGGGATCAGCAGGACAAAGCGAAGAGCCTTGGAGACCGCATAGCGCAGAGGATCGTGATGTCCCCTTGCGATGGTGAAGCCTCCGAACATCGCGGGCGCCGCGTTGTCAGGGTGCCCTTCCAGCTCCGCGCAGAGGCGGAAGAGGCCGCCTCGGGAGAGGGGATGACCTGTGAGGGCGTTCAGACCCATGAGGATCCCGAGTCTCACAGTGACGCTGCTACCAAGGCCCCGCGCCTGGGGAACATCACCCTTGATTTTCCATGAGAAGGGGAAGGGGGTGAGACCACTGCCGAGGAAAAAACTCCGCGCCGCCTCTTCCACGATTGAAGGGTGGGGTAGGGAAGGGGGCCTGAGTGAGACAGTCACCTTGTTGGCAGCACCGAGAGCGATTCCAAAGGAGTCGAATCCTGGGCCAACATTGGCCGTGGTGCCCGGAACGGAGATGGTGACGGATCTGGAAGAATTCTTTCGGGATGAGGTCATGGTTGAATCAACTAACCGATCATGCCCTCGGCACGGTCCCTGCGGCAAGGCTTGGCATCCTTGACACTTGGTTGCTCACCTCCTCTCTATTTGGCCGGAGGAAAAGGGAAGAGCCATATGATAGCATCGGAAAATGAGTCGAGATGGCATCATATCCCTTTTTCCTATTAATCCCTGGGAGTTTTTTCCTGACTTCCTGCTTTCCAGATTTTCATTATCCCAAAAAAAGGCCGCACCCCCTTTTAACAGGAGGGTGCGGCCTTCTTGTTGAGTTGTTGGAACCTCAGAGGTTCATCTTGACCCCTTGGCCCTGCGCCATGGCGGCGTGCTGTGCGTCGGTGCAGGGAGCGTTCAGCGGAACGTCGGTCTTCACCTCGTTTGCCGTGACGATTCCCTTTCCGAGCATGTAGGCCTCGACCTCTTCGCCGCTGATGTCAGGGAGCATGACCCCGTTGATCTCCACGCAGGGGGAGAGGGGTTGGCCGCTCTTCTGCTCCATCTCGAAGCGGAAGGCGGGGTTCTTGATGATGTCCTTCTCCGTGTAGGGGAGGGAGTATTTGGCAAGAACCGCGCGGACTCCGTTGCTCCACCCGCAGGTGGTCTTGAGGTAGGCGGTGATTTCGGGCTGTGACATGGTGTGTCGGGGTTGATCGTGATGAACCGGGAAGGATTATTTCTTCCCCTGGCCGGGACGATACTCCTCCTCGGCGGCGGAGAGTGCGGCGCCGAAGCTGACCATGTCCTCGCCGCTCTTGACGGTCTCGAGCGCCTCGCTCTCCTTGCGGAGTGCTTCCTCGCTGTATCCGGTGGCCTTGATGGAGAGGCCGAGACGACGCTCGGTCTTGTCGATCTTGATGACGCGGGCCTCGACCTCCTGGCCGGGCTTGAGGACATCCTTGACCTTCTCGACACGGTCCTCGCTGATCTGCGAGATGTGGACGAGTCCGTCTATGTCGCCGGGGAGTTCGATGAAGGCGCCGAAGTTGGCGATCTTGGAGACGGTCCCCTTGACGAGATCGCCGACCTTGAACTTGCCCTCGATCTCCTTCCAGGGATCGGTCTCGAGCTGCTTGACGCCGAGGCTGATGCGCTGGTTGGCCTTGTCGATGTCGATGACGACCGCATCCACCTCGTCGCCCTTCTTGAGGACTTCGCTCGGGTGGTTGATCTTCTTGGTCCAGCTGAGGTCGGAGACGTGCACCATGCCGTCGATGCCCTCCTCCAGTTCCACGAAGGCGCCGTAGGCGGTCATGTTGCGGACCTGTCCGCGGACCTGCTTGCCGATGACGTAGCGCTGCTCGATCTCGTCCCAAGGGTTGGGCTCGAGCTGGCGGACGCCGAGGGAGATCTTCTGATCAGCCTTGTTGACGCCGAGCACGACGGCCTCGATATCCTGACCGAGGGTGAGGACATCGGAAGGACGGGTGATGCGCTTGGTCCAGGAGAGCTCGGAGACGTGGATGAGTCCCTCGATCCCTTCCTCGATCTGCACGAAGGCGCCGTAGGGCATGAGGTTCGTGATCTTTCCGCTGATCTTCTGTCCGATCGGGAAGCGCTCCTCGATGCGGTCCCAGGGATTGGACTGGAGCTGCTTGAGGCCGAGGCTGATGCGTTCCTTGTCCTTGTTGATCTCGAGGACGACGACGGTGAGGCGGTCGCCGGGCTTGACTGCCTCGCTCGGATGGGTGAGGCGGGCCCAGGACATGTCGGTGATGTGGAGGAGTCCGTCGATGCCGTCGAGATCGAGGAAGGCCCCGAAGTCGGTGATGTTCTTGACGGTTCCCTCGACCTTGTCGCCGGCGCTCATGGTGCCGAGGAACTGCTGGCGGCGCTCACTGCGCTCTGCCTCGATGAGTTCGCGGCGGCTGAGGACGACGTTCTTGCGGTCCTCGTTGAGCTTCACGATCTTGAAGTCGTAGGTGTTGCCGACGAAGGAGGTAAGATCCTTCGGGGGATTTATGTCCACCTGGGAGGCGGGAAGGAAGGCCTCCACGCCGACGTTGACGATCAGGCCGCCCTTGACGACGGACTTGACGCGGCCCTTGATGATGCCTTCGGCCTCGAAGAGCTTCACGATCTTGGACCAGTTCTGGCGCTGCGAAGCCTTCTGCTTGGAAAGAATGACCATTCCCTGGTCGTTCTCGAGGCGCTCGAGGAGAACCTCGACCTCGTCTCCGACCTGGATTTCGTCCGGATCATCGAATTCGGATGCGGAGACCACACCCTCGGACTTGTAGCCGATGTCGATGAGGAATTCCTTGGGGCGCTTCTCGAGGATGTGCCCCTTGACGATGCTGCCTTCGCGGTAGTTTTTGACCGAGGCGGCGATGAGTTGCTGAAGATCAGCCATTGATGTTGTCATGATGTGTTTAATAACTTCCGCAGAGAGGCTGTTACCAACCTGTCCTGACGTGACTCCTTTTTAGTGACGGCGGAAGAGCGGAAAATAGTAGCAATCCCTGCTTGCAGCGCAATGAATTTCTCGAACAGATCGAACTCTTGAGCATGGACATGAAGCCTTCCTTCATCGCCGCGGCGGCCACCTTCTTCCCGAAGGCCGAGGTGGTCTTTGATCACTTCCACATCATGCAGATGGCAGGCAAGGCACTCGATGAAGTGCGTAAGGAACTCCTAGATATTGTCGTCACGAGATAAGAGCCCAGAGAGCGATGCAGCGTATTTGGATAGCAGCCAGGAAGGAGGAGGCATTTTTCGCATAACGGGTGGCGATTCCTCTCCATCTTTTGATGTG
>JBEAOJ010000259.1:0-2990 GCA_041164985.1 Verrucomicrobiota bacterium
CCGCCCCTGAATCCCCCGATTCAACAACAGACCCCGGTTCTCCAACCGCCGAGTCGCTTCCCACCGCATGAAACTCCTGATCCTTCCGATGACGCTCCTCACCACCCTGCTATCCCCGGCCTTGGAGGCCTCCCAACCGAAGCCCCCTCAACACGGATCAGTGAAGCCTTCACCCACGCCTGTTGCGGAGGCATTTGTCGCCAAAGGAGAGGCGGGAAAGCCGCAGGTCTACACTTACCCCAACGGTCTGACCCTCATTGTCGAGGAGAACCGCGGCGCCCCGGTCGCCAGCGTCCAGGCCTGGTGTAATACCGGCTCCATCCATGAGGGGAAATGGCTCGGCGCGGGACTCTCCCACATCCTCGAGCACATGCTCTTCAAGGGGACGACTTCCAGAGCCCCCGGAGTCATCGCCAGCCAGGTGCAGGATCAGGGCGGCTACATCAACGCTTATACCTCGCACGACCGTACCGTCTACTGGATCGACGTTCCCGCCAAAGGAGCTGCCAAGGCAGTCGACATTCTGGCCGATGCCATGATGAACGCCACGCTTCCCGAGGAGGAGTACAAGAAGGAACAGGAGGTGATCCGCAGGGAGTTTGCCATGGGGTACGACAACCCCGACCGCACCGCCTCCCTGCTGCTCTTCCGCACTGCCTTCCACACCAGTCCCTTCAAGGAGCCGGTCATCGGCCATCTCGACATCTACAACAAGCTTACCCGGCAGGATGTGCTCGACTACTACAAGCGCCGCTACGTCCCGAATAACCTCTGCTTCGTCGTTGTCGGCGATGTGAATGCCACGGAGATCCGGGACCAGCTCGGAACTTTCTTCGCGAAATATCCCCGCGTCGCCCTTGAGCCGGTGCCGGTGGCCGAAGAGCCGCCGCAACTGGGCAAAATCGAGGGAAGGGACACCTTCCCGACCGATCTCAGCCGACTCAACATCGCCTGGCGTGCCCCCGGCGCCACCAGCGCTGACGCCCCCGCCGTCGAGGTTCTCTCCGCGGTGCTTGCTTCGGGCACCAGCTCCATCCTCAACACCGAAGTCCGTGAGCGGAAAGGGCTTGTCCATCAGGTTGGCGGCGGCCTCTACTCACTCACTCCGAAGGAGGGAATGATCTATATCGGCGCCATCTCCGATCCGGCCAAGCGTGATGCGGCCGAGAAGGAAATCATTGCCCAGGTGGGGAAGATAGCCCGCGAGGGTGTCAGCGACTCCCAGCTTGCCAAGGCCAAGAAGGGACTTCTTTCCGAGCATTACCATGGCCTTTCCACCATGCGCGGACGCGCCTCCGACTACGGCGGGGGATGGCTCATGACGGGGAATCCCGAGTTCGGTCACCGCTACCTCGAGGCCATCGAAAAGGTCACCGCCGCCGATGTCCGCCGTGTTGCCTCAACCTATCTCAAGCCCGAGGGACTCATCGTCACCTCGCTCGATCCGGCCGAAGGAACAAAGGAATCGGGCGACACGAAGCAGGCCAAACCAGCCGATCCAGAAATCGTCAAGTCGGTCCTTCCCAACGGACTCACCGTTCTGGTCCATGAGGACAACCGTCTTCCCCTTGTCTCCCTTGTCGCCGCCTTCCGCGGAGGGCTTCTTGCCGAGACTCCTGAAAAGAACGGTCTCTCCCAGCTCCTTGCCAGCACCATTGTCAAGGGGACGAAGACCCGTTCCGCCGAGCAGATCGCCGAGACGGTCGAACATGTCGGCGGATCCATCGGTGCCGGTGCCGGGAACAACTCCGTTTCTGTTTCCGTCGAGGTGATGAAGGATGACTTTGCGCTGGGCATGCAGATCCTCTCCGACGTCGTGGCCAACGCCACCTTCCCGGAGAACGAGGTCGCCCGTGAGAAGGACTCCCAACTCGCCTCGATCAAGGCCGAGGATGACCAGATCACCGCCGTGGCGAGGAATCTCCTTAAGCCGCGCCTCTACGGCAACCACCCCTATGCCCTGCGCGGTAGCGGTTCCCCCGAGACCGTCACCAACCTCACCTCGGCCGACCTGAAGTCTTTCCGTGACCGCCTCATGACGGGTCGCAACGGTGTCCTCTCCATCTTCGGTTCGGTCAAGACTCAGGAAGCCCTCGATGTTGCCAAGAAAGACTTCGGATCGCTCCCCGCAGGAGAGCAACTCCTGACCACCCCTCCCGTTGCCTCCCCGTTGACCTCTTCCGTCGAGACTTCCGCGGAGCGTCCCAAGCAGCAGGCCGTCGTCATGAAGGGATTCCTCGGAACTTCCATCGCCAGTGAGGATCGTCCCGCGCTTGAACTCATCGCGGAGGCTTCCAGTGATCTCGGATCCCGCTTCTTCAACCGGATCCGTGAGAAGCTGGGACTTGCCTACTTCGTCGGGGCCTCCAACTCCACGGGACTCGCTCCCGGTGCCTTCGTCTTTTATCTCGGAACCGATCCCAAAAAGGTCGGCCTGGCCAAGAGCGAGTTCAATGACGAGATCGCCAAGCTTGCCACGGAGGGGTTGACCCCTGAGGAACTTGACCGCGCCAAGGCAAAACTCCTGGGGGGCGAGGCCATCCACAACCAGTCCCATGCCGCTCTCGGGGGACTTTGCGCCACCAACGAGTTGCTGGGCCTCGGCTATGACCACGACAAGATCCGCAAGGAAGAGATCCAGAAGGTCACCGTTGATGAGATCAAGCGCGTGGCTCAGAAATACTTCCGCGACGGGAAAAGCGTCGAAGTCGTCGTCGGCCCACCGGCAGCCAAGGCTTCAGAACCGCTTCACAACCCTACCAAGGCACCCTAGGCCGAAAGGCTCTAGCGATTTAGGCTTTAGGCAATTAGTTTGAATCCGGTAGAGATTGAACCCCTGATCTCCTTAAAACCTAAAGCCTAACCCTCAAAATACCTATTCGTATGGCCGAAATCCAGCAATCCACGAACTCCGCAGACCTCACCCAGCGCTTCATCGAACTCGTGATGATGAATGCCCAGCAGGCGGCACTCTGCCTCGGGCAGATGGC
>JBEAOJ010000260.1:0-7071 GCA_041164985.1 Verrucomicrobiota bacterium
GCCTGGGGCAGGCCGTCCCGCATCGATGCGGCGGAAATCCCCGGTCGCGAACGCAGGGAGCGCGCGGGCGGCGTGGAGGGGCTCCGCAGGTTGCCCGAAGAACAGGATGTGATCGACCATCAGCAGACGCTCTCCGAAATGACGGCCGATATGCTTCTTTCCCTCTGTGCGGCGGCGAAGGAGGAGAGCGGGGGCAAGCTGACCCTGGGAGCCTTCTACGGCTACACGCTCACCGCGCGCGAACAGAGCGCCTTCACCGGCCTCTACGGAGCCGGAGGCTTTCTCGGCGGGCACCATGCCACGGGGCGCGTCGCACGCTCGCCACATCTCGATTTTCTGGCCTCGCCCTATGCCTATTCCGACAGGCGTCCCGCAACCGGAATGCTCTTCGAGCACGGCCCGCTGGGAACCTGCCACCGCCACGGCAAGGCTTGGCTCGACGAGAACGACAACTACACATTTATCAACCCAACGACCGGTGACTCCCGCCTGGTCGCGCTGGATGTGGGGGCGGCGGAGACCTTGGAGGAAACGGTCGTGATGCTCCGTTGGGCCTTCGGCCTGGCGCTCGCCCGGGGCAAGCATCTCTGGCTCACGGAACTCACCGGCTGGCTCAACGCCTATCGTCCGAATTTCGACCACCCGGCGATCGTGGAGGAAATCAACCGTCTCCAGCAACTCGGTGAGAAACTTGTCACGAGGGATCGATCCAACCGGGCACAGATCGCCATTGTTTTGGACGAGTTTTCCGTGGCCCACCAGACCCTTGATCACAAGGCCTTTGAGCAAAAAGTCTACCGCGCCATGGCTCCGCTCATGCGGATGGGCTGCGCGGTGGAGGTTCTTCTGCTGGAGGATTTGCTGGAGGAAAACCATCCCTCCTGGAAAATCGTCGCCCCTTTCGGCATCCACGATCCCACGGCGATCCGGCGCCTCGCGGCCTACCGGGATAGTCATCCGGCAGTCCACTTTCATGGGAATGCCGAACCCGGTTTTTATCCCGAGCAGCAGGAGGTGAGGCAATCCGCCGAGGCCGCCGGAGTTCATTTCTTCGCATCCGACGGTGTGTGTGCATGGGAAAATGCCTCGATGCTGCTCGTTCAAGGTGATGCGCCTGAGGTCATGCTCGACAGGCCCCGGACGGGCGTGGAGATGTTCTCGGGTCGTCCCTTCTCCACGGACTCCTCCCGGCGTCTCGCCATGCCTAAGCCCGGTTCTCCCGCCCTTTTTGTCTGGGAACCACGAATTTAATACATGAACAACATCACTATGAACCTCTCCAGCCCGCTCTTCACGGACTGGACCCCGCAATATATCCGCCTCCGGCTTGCCGGCGTGGAGCCCGGAGCGCCCTTGGCACTCGCGGTGGATGGCGTTTCCTGCCCATTCCAATTCACGGGCGATTTGTCTGAGGCGGGGGCTGAAATTCTCGTCAAACTCGGCTTCGCAAAAGGGCAGACGCGCGAGCTGCTCTTTTCGGAAGCGAAGGCTTGCAGCACCGACTTGACTGGTCGGGAGGTTCCGTTGGAGGGTCCCGTCACGATCGGCTCCGAAGGCTCGTCGCTTCAGGTTTCGCCCGCTTCCCCGTTCCTCGGCTTCGCAGGATTTCCGATGCAGTCGCGGATCCGTTGCGAGCATCCTCTGCTGCGCTCCTCGCTTTCCCGTGTGTGCGACGGGCCTTTGTTCACCGACTACCGGCTGGTTTACGACTACGGCGAAAACCGCACCTACACCCTCCGCTTCCGATGCTATAAGGAGGATCCCTGCATCGAGGTCGAGGAGCGCTTCAGCCTGCGCATGGGAGCACTGCTCGCCTGGACCATCAATCCGGAGAAAATCCTCACCCACATCATCAGCCGCGACAGCTTCGCGGACGACTCCCAGCCGACGGTTGAACCGTTGGGCGCAGAGCATCCGCGCGATCTTCTGTGCCGACTGCAGATGCCGGTGCAGACGGAGTATTTCATACCGAACAATCGGGGATGGTTTGCCTTCTGCGATGAGCGGGACGAGTCGCGCGGCATGATCGGCGTCCTCGGCCTCTATGGGGCCAAATGGGAGGAACCGGTTGCCAACATGCCCGAGTTGCTCGACAAGGACGGCACCGTCGAGTGGAACGCCTCGCTCGAGAGCGGTGTGCGCCACTGGTTGTTCTACGCCGGCCCGGTGGAGAAGGGGTATTCAAACGAGGAGATCCGATCGATCTCCTCCGCCGACCCGCGTTTTGTGTTCCACCGGTTGCACGCGGAGTTCAACGCGCTGCGTCTCGACGAGCATCTCGACCTCACTGGCAATGCCTCCTGGGACGCTTCGTGCGCGGCACTTCCAGGTGTGTTCCCTGCGGGCGACTTCCACGCAGCGGCTCGCAAGCGCCTTGGGGAATACCCTTGCCTGCAAGGTGTGCTCGACGATCCCGACGACTGGCTAAAGGAGAGCGGTGCGATGCATCTGGCGAGCTACCGGTATCTCCTTGAGCCGACACCGGAGAACGCCCAGACGCTTTACGGGCGGCTCCTCGAGCGCTTCGAGCTCTGGGTGCGCCAGTTCCAGGGCTATCGCGCTGGCCAACCGGATTACATGAAGAATGTCATCGGGTTCTCCCGCTACCTGCGTGGCATGCTCCTCGCCTATGAACAGCTCCGCAGGGATGCGGCTCTGGCCGATGAAGAGTTCCGAAAACTGGGCGCCTACTTCGCCTTCGCCGCCCGCCGCATCCTCGACGAGGGACGCTGGCCGCATTCCCGCACCTGGAAGCACCCGGACCACCCGGAATCGAGCCGCGACTTCTACACCTACGGCGGTGAGCACAAACCCGACCGCATCATCTGGACCAACAGCCTTCCCAACTTCCAGAGCGACCCGCTCTGCGCGCTGGCCCACCTCTCGGCGGTCTTCAAGGATCACCCGGACGCCCCTTTCTGGCGGCGCTTCGGGCTCGACGAGATCGACCGTCAACTCGACGCCTACTGCGGGAAGAGTGGAGCGTGGCAGGAGTCGATCAATTACGCGCTCTACACGCTTTCCTACTTCGTCATCACCTTCAAGGTGGTCAAGGAACGCTGGGGGATTGATTACTTCAAAGACGAGCGGGTGCGTCGCTTTGTCTCCTGGCTGTGCCGCTTCATCGGGCCGGTGGACAAGCGCTTTGGCGTGCACACCATGCCAGGGATCGGCAATGCGGTGCTCCCGCAGACTGGCGCCGACACGATGCTCTGCTTCGCGGCGGAGCTTGCGGAGGATGATCCCTTGCGCGCCTCCTGCCTCGCGCTTTGGAAAATGGGCGAGACCTATGCCCGCCCCGGGGAGCATTACCCCGTCGTCATGGCCGCCATGGCGCCGCTGGGGATCCCGGATTTCAAATTTCAGGTTTCGAATTTGCAGAGCGAGTGCATGGATGAGGTCGGTGTCGCTCTCCGCGACCGGCAGGGGGCACCGGACGAGAGCTACCTCTTTCAGAAAATCGGCTTTGCCAAGGATCACTATGAAGCCGATGAGACGGCCTTCAACTGGTATGCCAAAGGGACGCCGCTCTGCATGGACTACGGCACCTACACCGGCGATGTCGGCGTGGGTCGCGCCCACAATCTGGTCGAGATTCCCGACGAGGACAATCTGCGCCGCGGCTACCTCGGTGACCACCTCTTCACCCCGGCGGTTGATTACACGCGCTGCGAGGTGCCGGTGACCCTCAAGCTCCTTTGGGGCAAGGTGAGATCGTTCGCCGAGGTCGAGAACAAGGATGGCAAGATCGATCGCACCAAGACACCCTACTTCTACATCGGCGACAAGAATCCTGTCGGTCCGAAGGTCTGGAAAGTGCGCCAGCTTCTTTTCGTCAAGCCCGACTACACGGTGCTCTTCGACCGGGTCTATGGCCGGGTGCCCCACCGATACAACCTGCATGTCACCGGCACGGACATCCGGCGCGACGGCCCGTGCATCACCGCGAAGGGGCGCTTCGACCTCGACCTGCTCGCCCATGTCCAGCATCCGGCCGAGTTTGAGATGGAGACGGGGGAGTTGGTTCCGAATGTCCATCCCGGTTGCGGCGGCGAGGAGGCCCGGGCGAAGCACGCGCAGCATTACTTCCGCCTCTACAACCACACCGACGGCATCTACCGCACCCTGCTCTTCGCCCGCGAACGCGGTCGCGAGGTCTGGATCGAGTCGTTCGGTGCCAGCGGCATGAAGGTTGTCACCCCGGAATACACCGACCATGTCTGGCTGCACAACGACATGGTGGACGAGTCGAACGACGGCGTCCGCTTCGTGGGTCGCGCCGGCTGGATCCGCCGCGCTGCTGACGGCACCGTCACGGCCTGCGTGCCCGACGGCGAACTCATCGAGGCCTTCGGCGTCCGCTTTGAGGGGAGGGGACCCTGGAGCGCTGGAAAAGATGGCGTGGTCATCCACAGCGGCGCCCCGCGCATGGTGCAAATCAACCCGTCACGTCATTCATGAAACCCATATCAACCAAAAATAACCAAATGAAATCAAAACCATCATAGGAGAGCGCCTCATGAATGCCCATGCGGCGATTAACTTGCTGAAAGAAAATATGAAAAGCTTTGAATTCAAGTCTCCTTGGGAACTCGCTTGGATGGATGAGAGCGGCGATGCGGGCGATTGCTTGGCTGAGCTTGCAGGTCTGGACTGGCAGCCTGTGTCAGTTCCGTGCTCCGTCCAAAACTCGGCTTTCGGCCTGCCTCCCGAAAAACTTTTATTTTAAGGATGCCATCTTGCACTTTAACCAACAAACGCAGGTTTTGTAGGGGCTTTTTAATATTTGTCTAATAAATGCGCATGAACTTTTTATGCATTTCAATCCACCAATGATTCTTCAACACATGAATGACCAGCTTTCAAATCCGTGCGCCAGAGGCATGACTCCCAGCGCCAAGATGGGGTCCTCAAAATTTCTGCTCGGATTCAAGGGTCTTCTCGCGCTCTTCACTTTTACCATGAGCGGCGGCGTGTCATCCGCTGACTTTTCGCAGGAGAACTTTCTGATAAAAAACGGGGATCGTGTTGTCTTTTACGGCGACAGCATCACTGACAATGAGTGGTATCCCACCTTGGTTGAGACTTATGTTCTGACCCGCTATCCAGGTTGGCGCAACCAGTTTTTTAACCGCGGTCAGAGTGGCGACAACAGCGGTTCGCTCAAACGCTTTGAGCGCGATGTTCTGGCTTTGAAGCCCGATTTCTTTACCTACAACATGGGTTACAATGACGGTGGGTATTTCGGCTTCTCCTCCGCCCGGCTTGAGAAATGGCTTTCCAACATTACCGAGTCGGTATCCATGGCTAAAAAGTCCCTTCCTCGAATCCGCATGGCATTGGTATCGCCGATTCCCAATGAGGTGCGGTTATCAACAGACCCGCGCTGGGTATCGCATCCGGTCAACCCTTATGTGATGCTTTCATATGGACATGAAGAGGAAAAACTTGCGAGAGATTTAGATGTTCCGTTTATCGATCTCGGCATGCTTTACGGTCAGAGCATGGGGTTGGGGTTGGTCGCCGCTGGCGAAACATTTGGCCTGAGCCGTGACGGTGTGCATCCGCAGGTGTCGGGACAAACCCTTATCGCTTATCATTTCTTGCGAGGTCTTGGAGCGCTCCCAGATGTGGCCTCCACGGAAATTCAAATCAATGGCGGTATCCCGGAATTAAAAAAGTCGTTTAACTGTCATGTGGAAAATCTTGCGATTCATGATGGAGAGCTCGTTTTTCAACGGAAAGCGGATTCCCTGCCCTATCCCACTCCGCTCGAAGCGCGGCCCGTTGCTTTTTTGGTCAGATTGGACGACATGCTCAATGCCGATATTCTGAAGGTTACTGGATTGGATCGTCCTTGCTATGAACTATATATTAATAATCTGAAAGTTGCAGATATATCCGCCGCGGAATTGAGCGATGGTCTCAATCTTTCCCGCTACCCGTCAACACCCATGTATTTGCAATCCATGGAGGTGATGGAAAAGGTCCGCCGCAAGCAGGTTGAGGAATCGGCATTCTGGCGCAAATACATCATGACAGGGAAAGCCGACGGCAATGGAGTGCCTCTTAAGACAGCCACTGCCGATGAAGTTCAAGAGATCGCTGTAGCCCGGGGTCGCATTGAGGATTTGGAGAACGAATGCTACAAGGCAAATACCCCCTCCAGCCAAGAGTTCCGCCTTGTCCCCAGCGACAAAAAGGTTGAGCGATTCGCTTTTCTGGAATCCGCTCCAATCGCTCAATCCTCCTTGGATCTCACCATGTCTGCCGTTAAAGCTGATTGGAATGTCGGCAAATTGCTGCAAAACGAGATAATTCTCGATCTGAAAAATAACACCCGTTCCGTTCATTCCGGTGAATTGGAGTGGGTGATCTCGCCGGGATGGCAGGTCTCCCCGCTCAAGAAGACTTTTGAGTTGAAGCCGGGAGAAAAGGTCCGTGTCACCTACACCGCATCCGCATCCGGGCTGGAGGCCCTTCAGACTCCGCCAAGAATAACCGCTCGTTGGAATTGGGACCCGAATTGGCCTTACCCCATGACGCTGCAACGGCAGCTCGATATCATTCCCTGCCTGTCCATTTCGCAATCTAATGTCAAACCCGAGTTCATTGGCCGCCTTGCCGATTGGCAAGATGCAACTAGTTTGACTCTGGACCAGCCTGCCTACATAAGTCCTGCGGTTCCCGGTAAAAAAGCTCAATGGAAGGGCGCGAGTGATTTGAGTGCAAACTTTCTCATGAAATGGGATGAGTCCGCCCTTTATATTGCCGCCATTGTGCGGGATGAATCCCATGTTCAGAATGCGCCGCTCAATATGACTTGGAGCGAGGATGCTGTTGCGCTCTCACTTTTTATGACGGCCCCCGGAAAATCCGATTCGCGGCATGAGTATTTTTTTGCCGCCTATCCGGATCGTGATGAAATCCTGCCGACCACAAAGGATGCCATGCAGTCAAGTGGTTCCCAAGTCCGGTTCAAATCCACACTGAACCGTAACGAGGGAACCTGTTTCTACGAAATGGCAATTCCTTGGGAACGACTCGCGCCGTTTGCCCCCGCCGCTGGGA
>JBEAOJ010000261.1:0-3705 GCA_041164985.1 Verrucomicrobiota bacterium
GCCTAAAGGTGTGGCCGACGGTAGGAAAGTGGGAAGGTGGAAAAAGTCTCCCGTCGAGCGCCAAGCCAACACAGCCCCCGGCCTGTTATCTCCGCAACCCGAAGGGCTGAAGCCATTTGTCGATTTTTGCCTCGGCCTCTCCCGAGGCCCTCGTCCTGCGGACTGCTTCGCAGGCTACGGCGCGGCCCCCGCCGCTCGTCGTTGTGGCGTTGCTCGCTCGGGCGAGACCGCTGCGGGTATTGACTCGCTCGCTCCCGCGAGGCTCGCCCTGATGGGTTTGCCTGCGGCAAATCTACCCAAGCAGCCTCCGCAGCTACGTGTTGCCCAGCGCTTGCGCCTTTAAAAATCAGCAAATGCTCTTCAGCGGCCATCATGGGATTTAATCAGCGCTTCCCTAAGGTAGCCCCAACGGGGCGCCACCGCTTCCCGGGAGGAAATCGTCATCAATGTATCGGAAGATCTTGGGGCAAACGAACTGACTTCATTCGAGTGTTGAAGGTCGCCTTGATTACCCGTGGCCTCGGCTTCAGTGAAAGCCCAGCAATCTTCCTCCCTGATAGATGACCAGCGCCGCCAGGTAGGCGGTGCCCGTCATGTAGCAGAACTGGAAGAGGGGCCAGCGGAAGCTGTTGGTCTCGCGGCGGACGACCGCCAAGGTGCTGACGCACTGCATCGAGAGGACGAAAAAGACGAGGATGGAAACGCAGGTGAGCGGGGTGAAGACCGGCGATCCGTCCGGGCGCTTCTGGTCGCGGAGCGTCTGGGCGAGGGCGCCCTCTTCCTGATCTTCGCCTCCCTCAACATTGTAGACAATCGACATGGTGCCGACAAAGACCTCGCGGGCCGCCTGCGCGGCGACCAGACCGATGCCGATCTTCCAGTCCATGCCGAGCGGTGCGATGGCCGGCTCCATGAGGTGGCCGATGCGCCCGGCAAAGCTGTGCTGGAGCTGCTCCGTCTTGGTAGGTTCTGGCTCACCTTCCTTGGTCTCCATCTTGGGGAAGGTGGCGAGGAACCAGAGAATGATCGAGATGCCGAGGATGACCGTCCCGGCGCGTTTCAGGAAGAGCGCGGAACGCTGCCACATCTGCACGGCGATCTGGCGCAGCGAGGGGATCCGGTAGGGAGGCAGCTCCATCAGGAAGAGGGGAGTCTCGCCCTTGAGGATCGTTTTCTTGAAAAGCCATGCAAAGAGGAGCGCCGCCACGGTGCCGAGCAGGTAGAGACCCATCATGATGGCCCCCTTGTTCCAGACCGACTGGGACGGCAGGAGTGCCGCGATCATCAGGGCGTAGACGGGCAGCCTCGCCGAGCAGCTCATCAGCGGGGCCACCAGGATCGTGACGAGTCGGTCCTTGGGGTTCTCGATCGTTCGCGTCGACATGATGCCGGGGATCGCGCACGCATAGGAACTGAGCAGCGGGATGAAGGACTTGCCGTGGAGACCGACCTTGTTCATGACACGGTCCATCAGGAAGGCGGCTCGTGCCATGTAGCCGGTGTCCTCGAGAAGGCCGATGAAGAAGAAGAGGATCAGGATCTGCGGGAGGAAAACGACCACGCCGCCCACGCCGGCGACGACGCCGTCGGTGAGCAGGTCCCGCAGATCACCGGGAGGCATGACTTCCTGAAGGCCCTCCGAAACCATCGAGAAGCCCTTCTCGATCCAGTCCATCGGGTAGGAAGCGATGGTGAAGATGGAGACGAACATCAGGATCATCATTCCGAAGAAGACAATCCAGCCGAAGGCCTTGTGGGTGAGGAGATCGTCGAGATGCTGGGTGAACTTGTCCCCGAGCGCGGTCAGCCCCCCCTGCGCCGCATGACAGAGCCTGCCGATCCGTTCGTAGCGGAGGGCCACCACCGTCTCGCGCCATTCCGGAAGTTCCCGATCGAGGAACGCCCGCTGGGAGAGGGCGGCGCCAAGCGCGGTCCCCGCCCCCAATTCGGACGCCAGGGCCTCGCTTTCGGGCTCGGAAGCGGCAAGGAGGATCGCCGCTTTCACACGGACCTCTGGATCGCGCGGCCGGCGTGCATCGGCGGGAGGGTGATCACCGGGCCAGTGCGCCGCGACATGATCGGCGGCACGGGTCCACGCGGCGGGCGGCTCGCTGCTCCAAGAGCTGTGCGGCACCTCGGCGCGACTGAGCGCGAGCCGGAGCGGCAGGAGTGTCTCCTTTCGTGTGGCCTGGACCGGAATGACAGGCACCCCGAGCTCTGCGGAGAGACGTTCGGCGTTCACCGGCGTCCCCTGCGCCCTGGCGACGTCGATCATGTTGAGCGCGATGATCGTCGGAAGTCCCAACTCCAGAACCTGGGTGACGAAGTAGAGGTTCCGCTCGAGATGCGAGGCATCGATCACGCAGAGGATGCGCTCGGGACGCGGTGTGTCCTGACGCAGATCAAGGAGCACGTCGCGGGTGATCCGCTCGTCGGGTGCGTGGGCCCCGATGCTGTAGCTACCGGGCAGGTCGAGCAGCTCGATCCGCTCGCCATGCTGTCCGATGAACTGGCCCGACTTCTTCTCCACAGTGACGCCGGGGTAGTTGGCAACCTTCTGGCGAAGCCCCGTCAGGACATTGAAGAGGGTGGTCTTGCCGCTGTTGGGATTGCCGACGACGGCGTAGGATTTCGCGCGGACTTCGGTCACGGTCGCGGCATCAGCCTCCGCGGCGCCGTGATGGGAAACGGCTACCGCCGTCTTGGTCACCGCAACGACATGGGCGGGCGGAGCGGGTAGCTTGGCCGCACCCTCGGGCGCGTTCTCCGTCACCTCCGCCATCACCTGGGCGGCGTCCGCACGCCGGATGCTCAGCTCGAATCCCCTCAGGCGGAACTCCATGGGATCACCGAGCGGCGCGCTCCTCAGGAAGGTCACCGTGGTGCCCCGGAGCAGTCCCATCTCACGAAGACGCATCGCCAGCGCCTCGTTGCCCGGAAGCCGGGAAACGACGGCACTCTGGCCGGCCTTGAGTTCGGAGAGAGGAATCATGGGTATTCTGCGAGATTGAGACGCAATATCAATCGATGATCAAGGTCAAGCCGATCCCCCTCTGTCTTTCGATCACGAAAACCGTCCCCCGGGTTACCGGGTTCTCCAGTCGTAGCGTGCAGCCGAGCGTTCACGCCCCACGGCCGACGTGGATTTGCCACGTTTCTCACCCTTGGGCTTGGGGGCCGCTTTCGACACGCGCCCGCCCTTGCTTCCCTTGAAATTCTTGCAGGAGCCGAGCAGGCGAAGCCGGTCGCACGATCCCTCGATGCGGAGCGCCTTCTGCGTGGGGGAGAATCCGAGCCGCCGCGTGATGCAGTTCTGCATGACGTCGATGTTGGGATCCTCAAACTCGATGATCTCCCGGCAGTCAACGCAGATGAGGTGGTTGTGATGGGGACTGCGCAGGAAGTTCGGATCGTAGAGCCGCTCCCCACCACCCAGCGAAATCTCGCGGAGCATGCCGCTCTCCACGAGCAGCAGGATCGTCCGGTAGATGGTGGCGCGGGAGACGGGTCCGTCGCTCTTGCGCAGCTTGGGGATTAGGTCCTCGGGCCGGAAGTGCTCGTGGTTGCGGAAGATGAGCGTGACGAGCGCCTCACGCTGCTTCGTGAAGCGGAGTCCCTTGGAGGCGAAGAAGGCCTGCGCCTGACCGAGGACGGCTTGGAGCGATTGCTGGTCCATGGGACATCACCTTGCTCCGCTTCGGGGTG
>JBEAOJ010000262.1:0-4604 GCA_041164985.1 Verrucomicrobiota bacterium
GCCATCTCTCTGATGCCGATCTCTCCGAGAAGAAGGAGATCCCGTTCGAGTACCTGCGCCAGGCGGTGGTCGAGGGGAGCGTGATCGCGAGTTTCAATGTCGAGTCCTTCAGCATGGACCGCCTCCGTGCGGTCTCGAAGGCCGATATCGCCGAGCGCTACGGGATCTTCCGGACCCTCAGCCGATTCGAGGCTGTCTAAGCCGAACTCCCAAGCTGAGTGGGACGATTGCGATTTATTCCGACGCACTGATCCTTTTGGAGCATCAAATAGAAAGAGCAGAATTGTCACGCAAAGGTCGCCACGAGCGCCAAGGGGGCTTGTCTTCAGGAATGGTGGCGCGGTGAGTGCAAGTCTTTTGGGTGAGTTTCCAATGGTGTTTCAAGAGGGCATGAGGCAGTAGTCGTTTGTATTGGGTTCGCCAGAACTGCCTCCTATCGCTTTTCTTTGCGTCCGTTGCGTCCGTTGCGTGAAATGCTCAACGCCTAGAGTGACAGACTAAACTCAAATGATCTAAGCCCCTTTCAACAGTTTTTTCGGAAGCCCTTGTCTCCGCTCTCCGGGGTGCCCATGATGGGCTGATCGCCATGAAACGCATCTCGCCCAAAGGATTCTCCGTCGGCTCTATCCTTCCGCCTGAGGATCTCTACCCGCTGCTGGAGTGCCGTCACAGCGATCCGCACCGTATTCTCGGTATTCGCCGGCAGGACACCGGGGGTGAGGTGGCGCGGGTTTTCCATCCGGAAGCGCTCAGTATTGTTCTTAACGGGTGTGACGGGCAGATTCTGCCGCTCACCAAGGTGCATGAGGAGGGACTCTTCGAGGCGCCTGCTCCAGCCGGGTTCCCCGCTTCGCCGGAGGGCTACAGAATCGAGGCGACTTTTGCCGACGGGACTGGCTTTTCCTATGCGGATCCGAATGCCTTCGCCCCGACGCTGGGTGAGGTCGATCTCTATCTGCTGGGGCAGGGGGAGCATCTCGAGGCCTACCGGGTTCTCGGAGCGCATCTCAAGACGATCTCAGGCATCTCGGGAACTTCCTTTGCTGTCTGGGCGCCGAATGCCCAGCGTGTGAGCGTGGTGGGTGATTTCAACGGATGGGACGGCCGTCGCCACATGATGAGGCGTCTCGGGGGATCGGGGATCTGGGAGATCTTCGTGCCCGGTGTTGCCGAGGGGACGCATTACAAGTTCGAGATCCGCGGCCCCCACGGTGATGTCTTCCTCAAGACCGATCCCTATGGGTTCTTCGCCCAGCATGATCTGCGGACCGCCTGCATGGTGACCGATCTAGGCCGCTATTCATGGAGTGACGGCGGGTGGATGGAGCGGCGTGCCCGTCGCGACGCCTGTGCGGAGCCGATGTCCATCTACGAGGTTCATCTGGGATCATGGCGCCGATGCCCCGAGCAGCAAGACAGGCCGCTGAGCTATCTGGAACTGACGGAGCAGTTGGTTTCCTATGTCACGGAGATGGGATTCACCCATGTCGAACTGCTTCCCGTCATGGAGCATCCCTTCGACGGGTCGTGGGGCTATCAGGTGGTCAATTTCTTCGCGCCAAGCAGCCGCTTCGGATCGCCCGACGAGTTCCGTCACCTCATCGATGCGCTGCATCAGGCGGGCGTCGGGGTGATCCTCGACTGGGTCCCAGGCCATTTTCCCAAGGATGCCCACGGGTTGGCCCGCTTCGACGGGACAGCCCTCTACGAGCATGAGGATCCGCGGCTCGGGGAGCACCGCGACTGGGGGACATTGATCTTCAATTACGGGCGGAACGAGGTGAGGAATTTCCTGATCGCGAATGCCTTGTTCTGGCTCGACCAGTATCACATCGACGGGTTGCGGGTGGATGCGGTCGCCTCGATGCTCTACCTCGATTATTCCCGCAACGCCGGGGAGTGGGTTCCGAACCGCTTCGGCGGCCGCGAGAACCTGGAGGCGATAGAATTCCTGAAGGCTTTCAACACGGCCTGCTACGCGCGTCATCCCGGAATCATGACGATTGCGGAGGAGTCCACGGCCTGGCCCGGTGTCTCCAAGCCGGTCTACGAGGGGGGGCTCGGATTCGGCTTCAAGTGGAACATGGGGTGGATGAACGACTCCCTCCGCTACATCGCGCGCCCGCCGGTTCACCGGAAGTATCATCAGGGGGAGATCACCTTCTCGATGCTCTATGCCTACCATGAGCATTTCATCCTGGTTTTGAGCCATGACGAGGTGGTGCACGGCAAGGGGGCGCTGCTGAACAAGATGCCGGGTGACGACTGGCAGAAGGCAGCCAACCTCCGGATGTTCCTGAGTTGGATGTGGGCGCATCCCGGCAAGAAACTCCTCTTTCAGGGTGGCGAGATCGGGCAGTGGCGCGAGTGGGATCATGCCTGCAGCATCGACTGGCACCTTGTCGAGCATCAGCCCCATGCCGGGATTCAGCGCCTAGTCAGGCTGCTGAATGAAATCTATCGGAGCGAGCCGGCACTCTTCGCGCTGGACGATCGATCGGAGGGATTCGAGTGGGTCGATTTCCACGACGCCGACAACACAGTCTGGTCTTTCCTCAGGAAGGCATCACAAGGTTCGGGTGCTTCGGATCTGCTGGTCATCGTCAATGCTACCCCGGTCGTCCGGCATGGCTACCGGGTCGGCGTACCCCGCCCGGGATCCTATGAGGAGATCCTGAACTCCGATCATCACGACTTCGGCGGAAGCGGAGCTGTTACCAACGAAGTGTGTCATGCACAGGCATCAGGTGCGCATGGGCGGGCATGTTCCATTGTGATGGATCTGCCCCCGCTGGCCGTCGTGATTCTGCGTGTGCCGAAGCATTGAAAATCAGATCAATCTCCCCTCTCAATCAGAAGACAAAAAGCAAAAACAGGACTTGACCCGTCACTCGCGCGACACCATCTTGACTCAGCTAGAAATCCCACCAAAACAATCACCACAAACCCCATGAAGCACATCAAATCCCTCCGCAGCAAACTCGCCGCATTCACCCTGATTGAGTTGCTCGTCGTTATCTCGATCATCGCCGTTCTCGCCTCCTTGGCACTTCCTGCCATCACTGGTGCGCTGGTCAAGGGTCAGATCACCCAGACCATGAGCAACTACCGTCAGCTCTATATCACGAGTCAGAGCGCTTCCTTGGATCAGACCTCTGCAGGTGGTTCCAACAGTGGATTTCCGGGTGAGGCCGGCTCCATTGCTGCTTGGAGCAACACCTTGGTTCCTGCCTACCTGACCGCGCAGTCCTTTGCTAACCTTCTGGTTGTCAAGGCCTCCGCAGCCAACACATTGGTGTGGGACGGCACCCCCAGTAGCAATAGTTCTGGAGTCATGTTGACCACTGCAAATCTCACTGGCACGTCCAACAACGCAACCGTCGGAAACGTTGCTCCCTATAACCTCAAGGGTGCGGCAGCCGTGAATGCTTCGGGTCAGGCGATTTCGGTTGTCGGAACCAACGTCACTGGCCTCACCAATGCCATGACTTTCGGGGTCCAGATTAACTAAATTCTGATCTAATAAATTTAAGGGGAGCCCCAGAGAATGGGGCTCCCCTTTTTTGTCTCTCGACACATTGAGTTTCTTCAAGTGACATAATACTCCTACCCATGGCCTCGAAATCCCAATCCAAGAGCAGCAAGAAACCCAAAACGACCAAAGCCTCTCTTTCCGGAGAGCGTGGTGTCGTCATGAACGGTGCTGAGATTCTGGTCGCCTCGCTGGAGCGCGAGGGGGTGGAGTATATCTTCGCCTATCCGGGAGGATGCTCGATGCCGCTGCATCAGGCGCTGACCAAGTCGAGGAAAATCCGCACCATCCTCCCCCGTCATGAGCAGGGGGGTGGTTTTGCCGCCGAGGGATACGCCCGCGTGACCGGCAAGGCCGGCATCTGCATGGCCACCTCCGGACCCGGCGCCACCAACCTGGTGACCTGCATTGCCGATGCCTACATGGACTCGGTTCCGCTCGTGGCGATCACCGGCCAGGTGCCTCAGGAGATGATCGGACGCGGTGCGTTCCAGGAGACCGACTTTTTCGGCATCACGCTGCCGATCGTGAAGCACAGCTATCTGGTCTGGGACATCAACGACATCCCCCGGATCATCAAGGAGGCCTTCCATATCGCGCAGAGCGGCCGACCCGGCCCGGTGCTGATCGACATCCCTAAGAACATCCAGAATCAGACCGCCCAGCCCATCTTCCCCAAGAATGTCTCCCTCCGCGGCTATAATCCCGTTCGCAGGGCCGACGACGTGGCCCTGCAGGAGATGCTCGGGCTGATCGCCACGGCTAAAAGGCCGATGATCTACTGCGGCGGCGGCGTGATCACCGCCGAGGCCTCCGCGGAATTGGCCGAGTTTGCCGAGCGCACCCAGATCCCCGTGGCTACCACACTCATGGGGATCGGTTGCTTCCCTGAGAATCACCCCCTCTCGCTCAAGTGGCTCGGCATGCACGGCACCGTCTACGCGAACAATGCGGTCAACGAGGCCGATCTGCTGCTCGCCATCGGAGTGCGCTTCGATGACCGCGTGACCGGCAAGGTCGAGAAGTTCTGCGAACACGGGACGATCGTCCACATCGACATCGACAACTCCGA
>JBEAOJ010000263.1:0-9226 GCA_041164985.1 Verrucomicrobiota bacterium
CGGCATCCCGATTCCGCGCGTCTTGTTTTTGCACACCTTTGGTAGTTTTGATTTATCGCGAACTCCGAAGACGAAAGCTATGAAACCCGCGATGGTATGCGCAGGTTGGTCTTCCGAGATGATTTGTTCATAGTTCATTCTTCCCCTCGGTCTGCCCTTTTTCTTTCATCATTTTTCATTTCCCTCTTGACCCCAGTGAATCCCGAAAAATCTGTTCACGGCCTTTGCCGCCTCGAATCCCGACATGCAGGCATCCTCGTGGAATCCGTACCGGAAGTAGCTTCCGCAGAAGAAGAGAGGACCGGCGTGGTTCAGTGACGGCAGTTCCCTCTGCGCCCTGATCGCCCCGAGCGTGAAGACGGGATGATCGTAGGTCGTGGAGTAGTGCACACTTCCGGGATCGATCAGGTCGGTGCTGTTGAGGGAGACGAAGTAGTTTTGCTTCCGCGAGACGCCCTGGAGGGCGTTCATCCAGTAGTGCGTGGTTGCGCGGGTGTGGCCACCCTTGGGCGGATCGACCCGGAAATTCCACGAGGCCCAGGCGCGGCGTGTGCGCGGCATCACGGAGGCATCAGTGTGAAGGAGGGTCTCGTTGCGTTGGTAAGCGAAGGGTGAGAGGAGTCGCCGTTGCGCTTCCGACGGGGCTCCCAGCATGGCAAGGCTCTGGTCGGCGTGGGCGGCGAGCACGACGGCATCGAAATGCTCCCCGGTTCCCGAGGCAGTGGTGACCCGGGCTCCTCCCGCCTCTTCGGTCACGGAGACAACCGGATCACCGAGCCGCGGCTGACCCAGCACCCGGAGCAGTTTTTCCAGATAGCTGCGTGATCCACCCTCCACCGTGAACCAGGGATGGTGGGTGGTGACGCCGAGGAAGCCGTGGTTGTGGAAGAAATGGAGGAGTGTCGCCGCGGGGAAATCGAGGATGCGTCCCGGTTCCGTCGACCAGACGGCGGAACTCATCGGGATCAGGTAGAGCTCGACGAAGTCGGTGCTGAAACGGTGGCGCCTGCAGAAGGTGGCAAGATCCTCCTCCGAATCCTCACTGGTATCACCGAGGGATCCGCCGGACTCGTCCCTGAGCCAGCGTCGGCCGACGCGGAAGAAGCGCATGATCTCGGCAATCAGGGCGAGGAACCGGGGGTTGCCGATGTTGCGGCGCTGGGCAAAGAGTTTGTTCAGGCCCATGCCGTTGTATTCGAGACCAGTCGGGAGGTGCTGCACGCTCAGCGACATCTCGCTCGGCTTCGCGGAGACGCCGAGTTCGTCGAAGAGGCCGCAGAGGTTGGGGTAGGTGACCTTGTTGAAAACGATGAAGCCGGTGTCGATCGGAAGTTCTCTGCCCTCCTCCCCGACCATGACCGTGTTGGTGTGGCCGCCAGGGCGCGGCGCTCCCTCAAGCAGGGTGATGTCGCCGAGATCGCGGAGTCTCCAGGCGCAGGAGAGTCCGGCGATCCCTGTGCCGATGACGGCGATGCGGGGGCGGGCGGCCCCGCTTCCTGCTTCCTTACCCTGCATGGGTTAGATGGTTTTCCTCGGCGTAGGCGCTCTCGGGCACCCGCTTCAGGTCGCTGATGATGCCGAGCGCGGCGAGAAGGCGGAGGGTGTAATAGGTCGGGTCTATCTCCCACCAGTACAAGCCCTGTCGGGCCGCCGACTGATAGCGGTGGTGGTTGTTGTGCCACCCCTCGCCGAGGGTGATGAGCGCCAGGAGGAAGCTGTTGCGGCTGTCGTCGCCGGTGTCGTAGCGGGGCTTTCCCCAGACATGGGCCATGGAGTTGATGCAGCAGGTGCCGTGAAACAACAGGACGGTGCTGATGAAGCCTCCCCAGACGAGCATCTGGAGTCCGGAGGTGTGGAGTCCTGGATCGTAGGCCGCGAGTAGGGCTCCGAGTCCGTAGGTGAGGAGGGCCATGAGCAGGGGGCCGATCAGGTCAAAGCGGTTGAGAAAGACCAACTCGGGGAACTTGGCCAGGTCGGGAATGAGTCTGTAGTCGGTCGGGAAGTTGCGGCTGCTGGTCATCCAGCCGATATGGGCCCACAGGAATCCTTTCTGCCTGGGGGAGTGGACATCGACCTCCTCGTCCGAGTGTGCGTGATGGTGGCGGTGGACGGCGGCCCACCAGAGGGCTCCGCGCTGGACGCAGAGCAGGCCGAGGAGCGCGAAGAGGAACTGGACGGGGCGGCTTGTCTTGTACGCCTTATGGCAGAAGTAGCGGTGGTAGATGCCGGTGATGAAGAACATCCGCACAAGGTAGAGCAGCGCGCAGACCATGACGGCCACGGGGCTCCATCCGACCCAGATCACGCCAAGGCAGCCGAGGTGCAGGACCGCGAAGGGCAGTACCTTTCCCCACTCCATTTTCTCCGGCAGAGCACGAGTCTGCTCGACCCCGAGTGGGAAATGATCCGAATCGATGGCCCGGATCAGCGGTGAGAGGATGCTCATCAAGCGGTCCGGAGTATCAGTCCGACGAGATGCCGAACTCTCCAAGGAGTCGGTGGAGGTCGTCGGAGCCGTAGTATTCGATGGCGATGTGTCCCTTCTTCTCCGCATGGGTCAGGGAGACGCGCGTGGAGAACCGGTGCTGGAGCCTGTTCTCGATGTGCTTGAGGGCAGGTGGGAGTTCGGCGGGCTTGCGGCCGCCTTTGCCACCCTGTTTGCGGGGCTTGGTGCCCTCGAGATGGGACGCCACGAGCTGCTCCGCGTCGCGGACGGATGCGTTGCTGCGAATCAGTTTCTCCGCGAGAAGACGCTGCTCCGCATGATCCTTGAGCGCCAGGAGAACCTTGGCGTGGCCGACCGTGAGTCGTCCCTGGGTGAGGTGGGACTGCACCTCGCCGTCGAGTTCCATGAGGCGCATGGCATTGGCCACCGCGGGACGGCTCTTGCCGACTCGTTTGCAGATCTCCTCCTGCGTGAGGCGGAATTCCTTGGAGAGCCTGAGATAGGCGGCGCCCTCCTCGATCGGGTTGAGTCCCTCGCGCTGGAGGTTCTCGATGAGGGCAAGCTCGAGGACCTCCTGGTCGCTGGCCTTGCGGACAATGACGGGGGCCTCGGTCAGGCCGACCTCCATCGAGGCGCGCATGCGGCGCTCTCCGGCGATCAGCTCGTATTTCCCGGCGGCGAGACGGACGATAAGCGGCTGGATGATGCCGCGCTCGCGGATCGAATCGATCAGGTCTCGCAGTTGGTCGTCGCGGAACTCCGTGCGGGGTTGGAGCGGGCTGGGAACGATCTGGTCGAGACGGATCTGCTGGATGCGCTCTCCGTGTTCCTCCGAGGGGACCGGGGCGGCGACACGCGTGTTGATGAGGGCACCCAGACCTTTGCCAAGACCCTTCCCAAGGCCTTTGCCCAAGGACTGCTTCCCGTCGTTTCCGCTCGCTGACTTTGACATGGTGGCGATCGTAGAGCAGGCCGCGATGACTCGGGAAGAAAAAGGTGCGATGGGAACGGTGGGTTGGTAAGTCAATGGGCACATCGACCTCAATGCCTTCGCGCCCTTGTGCTTTCTAACCTTGTCACTCCCTCCGGCTTTTCCACATGGTGATGCCCGATGTTTGACTCGCTGGATCTGATTCTGCCCGATGAGGCGCACGACGGGCCGATGCAGATGGCGCTCGACGAGGTGCTTCTGGGGGTTGTCGATCGGCCGACTCTCAGGATTTACCGGTGGTCTGCCCCCTGCGTGACCTTCGGCTACTTCCAGTCATTTGCCGCGGTGAGGGATGCTTATCCCGCGCTTCCGCTTGTGAGGCGTTGGACGGGTGGGGGGATGGTCGAGCATGGAAAGGATCTGACCTTTTCCTTGATGATTTCCAAAGGAATGGAGGCTTCCTCGATGCCTCCGGCTTCTTTCTACCGGAAACTCCACCGGAGCTTGGCCTCATGGCTTGCCGGGGTGGTTTCCTCCGAGGTGCGACTTGCGGGAAGGGAAGATATTCAATCCGGACCCGCCTGTTTCTCGGCACCCGCAGGGGATGATCTTCTCCTCTCGGGAGAAAAGATCTTGGGAGGGGCGCAACGGCGGAGTGCCGGGGCGCTGCTCTATCAGGGGAGTCTTCAGCGGCTGGAGGGTCTCCGTTTGGATTGTGTGGCGATGGCCCGATCGCTCAGTCCAAGGATTGATCAACAGGTGATTGGGCGCACTCTGATGGAAGAAGCCAACCTGTTGGCGGAAAGGCGCTACCGATCGAACGAGTGGGCGATGCGAAGGTAGGCCATCCATCGCGGCGGGAAAACCCGAAGGAATCGTCATGGAAAATGGACTCTGGCCAAGGGGAGGTTTCAAGGGAAACGCTGATGAAATCGCATAGAGGCATGGGATTAAATCAGCGCTTCCCAAGGGCATTCGGATCGTTGTTGATGACTTTCCTCAATCCCACCACACTGCAAATCCCGTAAACCGTCCATGAACCGTCCCTTTCTAGCAGCGGCTCTGATCGCCTCATCGGCTTTGCCCAACCTCGGGGCAGCCACCGCGATCACGGGATCCGGGGCCACCTTTCCGGCCCCGCTCTACCAGCGCTGGGCTTCCGATTTCAAGAAGGTCAACGCCGACGTGATGGTCAATTATCAATCCATCGGGAGCGGCGCGGGGGTGACCCAGTTCCTTCAAGGGGTCACCGATTTTGGCGCCAGTGATACGGCGATGAAGGATGAGGAGATCTCACATGCCGGACAGAATGTGGTGATGATTCCCGCCGCCGCCGGTTCGATCGTGCTGGCCTACAATGTTCCGGGAGTCGGGACCGGTCTCAGGCTTTCCCGTGCCGCTTACATCGGCATCCTCGTCGGCGGCATCACGAAGTGGAACGATCTCGCCATCGCCAAGGCGAATCCCGGCGTGAAACTTCCCTCCATGCCGATCACGGTGATCTGCCGTTCGGATGCCAGCGGAACCACGGCCGTCTTCACCGGTCACTGCGCCGAGGTGAGCGCGGAGTTCTCGGAGAAGGTCGGCTGCGGCAAGGCCGTCACCTGGCCGGTCGGCGTCGCCGGGAAGGGGAACGAGGGTGTCACCGCCCTGATCAGGCAGACTCCCGGCGCGATCGGTTACGTGGAGTATGGATTCGCGGCTTACAACAACCTGGCGATGGCCGCCCTCGAGAACAAGGCGCACAACTTCATCGCCCCCTCCATCGAGAGTTGTGCCGCCACACTCTCCTCGGTCAGGCTCCCCGGCGATCTGAGGGCCTTCCTGCCGGACCCCGCCGGGCCCGACGACTATCCTGTCGTCACCTTTACCTGGCTTCTCGTCAAGAAGACCTACGCCGATGCCGCCAAGGCAGCCGCCGTGAAGGCCTTCGTCACCTACGGCCTCTCCACGGGGCAGGCCACCGCCCCGCAACTCGGCTACGTAACCCTTCCCCCCGAAGTGGTCACCAAGGCCATGGCAGCCCTGGAGGCGGTCAAGTGATTCCCTGAAGTGACCGTGGGAGAAAAATCGATCACGACTCGACTCGGGGGGCCGACCAACCGCCCCTACCGCCCCCGTCCCGACTTGTTCCGGGTTGCCTGTTTTGTTTCCTCGGCGCTCACCATTGCCCTGCTTGCCTTCATCCTCGGCGAGATCCTCTGCAAGGCATGGCCGGCCATCGCCAAGTTCGGCCTCGGCTTCCTCAGCGGTGTCCAATGGAGTCCCAACCGGGAGGTGTTCGGCGTCCTGCCTGTCCTGATCGGCACCGCGGCAAGCAGTCTGCTTGCCCTGCTCTTCGCGCTGCCCCTCGGTCTGGCCATCGCACTTTTCCTGAGCGAGAACTTTCTGCCACAACCCCTCCGTCAGTTCATCCGCTTCATGGTCGAGTTGCTGGCCTCGATCCCGAGCGTCGTCTACGGACTCTGGGGCATCTTTGTCGTCGTCCCCCTGGTGCAGCAATACGGGGCGGTCCTTGCCGACAAACTCGGATTCCTTCCCCTCTTCGCCGGTCCCGCCTACGGCAACAGCCTCCTGACCGCCAGTCTGGTCCTGGCACTGATGGTGCTGCCGACCATCACCGCCATTTCCAGAAACTCGCTGGTTGCCGTTCCGCCCACGCTCCGCGAGGGGGCCTACGCCCTCGGGGCCACCCGCTGGGAGACGATCCTCGGAGTCATCCTTCCCACCGCGGCTCCCGGCATCGTCGCCTCGACGATTCTTTCATTCGGCCGCGCGATGGGCGAGACCATGGCGGTGGCCATGCTGATCGGCAACAGCCAGCGACTCTCCTGGTCGCTGCTCTCCCCTTCCAATACCCTCTCCGCCCTGCTTGCCAACCAGTTCGCCGAGGCCGAGGGAATCCAGATCAGCGCCCTGATGTATGCGGCGTTGGTCCTCGTGATCATGACCCTTGCGGTCAATATCGCCGGTGATGCCGTGCTCCGGCGGACACAGCGCTCCCTGGTGGGGCTGAAATAAGGAGATCCGACGATGAACTCCCTCACCAAGGCATCCGGTAATTTCTTCACCCAGGACGGGAAGGGGACTTCCCCGCTGCGGTTGATCCGCAACGGACTGCTGACCGGTCTCTGCATCTCCCTCTCCCTGCTGACGCTGCTTCCGCTTTTTTCCATCGTGATGCTGGTGGTGAAGAACGGGTGGCCACTCATGAGTCCGGCCCTCTTCACGGAGCTGCCACCTCCTCCGGGACTGGAGGGGGGGGGCTTTGCCAATGCCATCATCGGGACGGTGATCATGGTCGGCATCGCCCTGCTGCTCGCCATTCCGCTCGGCATCCTGGCCGCCATCCACATCACCGAGTACGCCCCGGAGTCGTTCCTCTCGAAGTCCGTTCGCATGGTCGCCAAGCTTCTCAACGGCATTCCCTCGATCATCTGCGGCGTCTTCGCCTTCGCGGCCATCGTGATGACGATGCACGGCTTCTCCGCACTGGCGGGAGGAGTCGCGCTCTCCATCCTGATCCTGCCCACGATCCTGCTCACCTCCGAGCAGGCGCTCCTCGCCGTTCCCGGTACCTACCGCGAGGCCTCGCTGGGACTCGGGGCCACTTCCTTCCAGACGATTCTACGGGTTGTCCTGCCCGACGCCCTTCCGGCGATCATGACGGGGGTGATGCTTGCCGTGGCGCGCGCGGCGGGAGAGACGGCACCCGTTCTCTTCACGGCCCTCTTCAGCGCAAACTGGATCCATTCCATCATGGAGCCGACAGCCTCCCTCCCGGTGCTGATTTACAATTTCGCCGCACTCCCCTTCGACTACCAGGTGAAGATGGCATGGTCCGCTTCCCTGATTCTGGTCACCGTGGTGACCCTCACCAATGTCCTTGCGCAGATTTTCTTCAGACCCAAGCATCGCTGATTCCGAATCCTGCCCAAGCCCGCCCGTTCCAACCGAACCACCCTCCATGTCCGAATCCCCGACAAGCCCGCCGATGCTAACCGACGACTTCGCGCCCGGTGAGGTGAACTTCATGAAGGTGGAGGATTTCAATTTCTTCTACGGGAAGAAACAGGCCCTCCACGGAATCAACCTCACGATCCCTTCGAGGAAAGTGACCGCCTTCATCGGTCCCTCGGGATGTGGCAAGTCGACCCTGCTCCGCAACTTCAACCGGATGAACGAGCTCATCCCCGGCACCCGTCACGAGGGAGACATCACCATCCACGGGACGAGCATTTACGATCCCTCCGTGGAGGTCATCGCCCTGCGCCGCCGCATCGGCATGGTCTTCCAGAAGTCCAACCCCTTCCCGATGTCGATCTACGGGAACATCGTCTACCCCCTCCGCATCGCCGGGGAAAGGGACCGCGACGTGCTGGACGGGGCGGTGGAGCGCTGCCTCAGGTCGGCCGCTCTCTGGGAGGAGGTCAAGGACCGCCTGCACGAAAGCGCCCTCAGTCTCTCCGGCGGCCAGATGCAGCGTCTCTGCATCGCCCGCGCGATCGCAAGCAGGCCGGAAATCCTTCTTATGGACGAGCCCTGCTCGGCGCTCGACCCGATCGCGACGGCCAAGGTCGAGGAGCTGATCATCGAGCTCAGGAAGGACTTCACCATCCTGATCGTCACCCACAACATGCATCAGGCAAGCCGGGTGTCGGACCTCACCGCCTTCTTTTACCTGGGGAGTCTTGTGGAGTATGACATCACGCAGAAGATCTTCACCAACCCCTCCAGCCAGCAGACCGAGGACTACATCACCGGTCGCTTCGGTTGATCTTTTCCTCGCTCCTTTTTTCTCCACATTATCCACTTTTCCACCATGCACACGGAACCCTCACGCCCCCACACGCTGACCAACTTCACCGCCTCCCTCGATCACCTCAGGGGCAGTGTGCTGATGATGTCGAGCCTGACCCAGCGCAATCTCAAGAACTCCATCAGGGGCCTGATGGATCGCGACGACGACTGGTGCAACAACTCGATCGCCGACGACGAGGAGATCGACCTGCTCGAGATGCAGATCGACCGGGAGGGGATCGACGTGATGAGCAGGTTCCAGCCCGTCGCCTCGGATCTCCGCGAGGTGATCTCCTCGATCAAGATCGGCGCGAACATCGAGCGCGTGGCCGACCAGGCCGTCAACATTGCCCGCCGTGCCCGCAAGATCAACGAGCACCCCGAGGTGCCCGAACTCCATTTCCTCGACGAACTGGTCAAGATGGCGGTCTCCATGTTCGATGACGCCGTGAGATCCTTCGCCGAAAGGAACGCCCATCTGGCCGTCGAACTCAAGGCGCGGGACAAGGAACTCGACCGCCTCAACCGCGAACTCACCGACAAGATGATCCAGAGGATGCAGGACGATTCGGCAAACCTCCCGACCTACCTCAACCTGATCTTTGTGAGCCGATGCCTCGAGCGGATCGGAGACCATGCCGCGAACATGGCCGAGGATGTCGTCTTTGCGGTCCGAGCCGAGGATATCAGGCACCTCGGCAAGTAGGTTCGTTCGGTGGAAATCAGGGGATTTTTGCCCCCATTTTTCTCTTTGAAGGTAAGGGGGCTCACCCTAGCCTTTGAGGTCAGAAGCAATGCGACGTTTTTTCCTGATTTTATCCCTGATCTGCTCCTTGGGCGGGGTTGCCCGCGCCCAGTTCGGGAACTTCAGTGACAAACCGGTGGAGATCACCGCGGACGGCGACACGCGCTTTGAGAACGGCGCCGCCATCGCCGATGACAATGTCCAGATCCGCTACGGAGGCATCGCCATCTATGCCGATCATGCCGAGTACAATCCCGACACCCGTGATGTCCTGCTGGTCGGCAATGTCCGCATCTACAGCGGG
>JBEAOJ010000264.1:0-6069 GCA_041164985.1 Verrucomicrobiota bacterium
GGCCGAGATGCTCCGATTTCTCCCTTCACTTCATCCGGTCCGCTTCGCAATCCTCGGCAACCACGACTTCCTGGAAAAGGTCGCCCCCCTCGAGGAGGCGGGACTCCCCTTCCTCCTGAACGAATCGGTCGCCATCGAGCGCGGGGGAAAACGTCTCTGGATCTCCGGAGTCGATGATCCCCACTTCTTCCGCACACACGATCTGAAACTGGCAAGAGCGACCATCCCCGAGCAGGAGCCCGCCATCCTGCTTTCCCATTCGCCCGAGACCTATCGGGAGGCTGCCGCTCTCGGTTACAGCCTCCACCTCAGCGGCCACACGCATGGTGGCCAGATCTGCGCCCCGGGAGGCTTCCCCATCTACCGCAATGCCCCCGGATGCCGCAGGGAGCACCTCGCCGGATCCTGGCGTGAAGCCGGGATGATCGGTTACACCTCACGCGGCAGCGGATCGGCCGGCGTGGCGGCCCGCTTCCATTGCCCGCCCGAGATTACGGTGCATATACTGCGATCCAGTACAAATCCCGGAACACCTCTCTCCCGATGAAATTGCGATCACCCGCGTATATCGCCACACTCCTCAGCATCCTCCTTGCCCCCGCCTCGCGCGTCACGGCACAGGATCTCCCGGCTCCGCAGAACAAAACCGCGCTCCTCCAGGAACTCGACAAGATCACCTCCGGCTCGGAGGCCAATGTCCGGAAGCGCCGAGCCGAGGCCATTTCCCGAGTCCAGTCCGCAAGCTCCTCCGGAGGCGCGGCCGTGGAATTATATCTCAACGCATTGGACAACACGAAATACCGGGAGAAACATCAGGAATTCATCGATTGGCGCCAGAAGAACCAGGATTGCCTTCGCCATGCCTCCTTTCAAAACGCCGCCCAACTTCAACTCCGCTACCTCCTCCTGGCTCTTCAGCGCTCGGATCAGAAAACGGCCCTGACGCAGGTCCCCGAGAGCCTTGCCTATCTGAAATCCCTCCAAGACCTCCATTTTATGGAGGAAACCCCAACTTCCTCCACGGCCCAGAAATCGAACCGGGGGATGCAGGCACCCCCGCCTTCTTCGGATAAAGTGATCCCGGAAGCCTCGGCTCTCATCAAGCAACCGATTCGCAACTGCGCCGTGGTCGAGTGGTTCCAGATCAGCGATCTGCTCCCGGAGGGAAAGGATTTCGAGGGCTCGGCGGGTAACTTTGCCGGTATCCTCGATAAGAATGTGAAAACTCCTCTTCGCGGAACCAATGACCCGCGGTTGCCCGGCGCCTGGGACTTCCAGATCAATGCCGAGTCTGCTGTCGCCAGCTCGGGGGATTCCCCGCAAAAAGCCGAGACATTCCGTAACGAACGCCTTCCGGAACTCATCTTTTTGAAACTCAAGGACACAGCCGCCATCGGCCAACCCAACCGCGCCTTGAACGAATTGATGACACTCATCCGCACCTACCCCTCCAATCATTCCGTGAATGATTGGATCACGACCGCACGCGGAATGTTGACCAATACTTCGGGAACACCGCTTTCCCCGGCAACGGCTCAAGCCGCCTCCACCAACCCGACCACTCCCCCGGCCGATGCCGTGACAAATACCCCCGCGGTACCGCCTGCAGCCCCCACGCAGACTCCCGTGCAGCCGTGATTCAGGCCGCCAGGCAAAAAAGTTCGGACCAATGATACCGAATACCTCAATACAAGGAGTTCAACTCCTTTTCACTCTTCATTCCTCCTATTGCCCGGCTCTTCCTATCCCGGAAGCAGCTCGCCACGGATGAGATCATCCCAGGTCTGGCGATCGCGGACGACCGTGGCCTTGTCTCCCTCCACCAGCACTTCGGGAAGAAGCGGACGGGCGTTGTAGGTCGAGGCCATGACGAAGCCGTAGGCACCGGAGCTCATCAGCGCGATGCGGTCGCCGGGAGCAAGCACGGGAATCTCGCGGTCCTGTGCGAAGAAATCACCGCTCTCGCAGACCGGACCGACGACATCGACCTTCTCGAGCGTGGCATCCTTGCGCTGGCGCAGCGGCTCGATCTCATGATGCCCCTCGTAGAGGGCCGGACGGATCAGGTCGTTCATGCCGGCGTCGACGATCACGAAATTCTTGGTCGGGGTGGACTTGCGGTAGAGCACGGACGTGAGGAGGACCCCGGCGTTGCCGACGATGAAGCGGCCGGGCTCGAAGAGTATGCGAAGCCCGAGAGCCTTCAGCGGATCGATCACCTCGGCGGCATAGACCTCGGGGGCAAGGCGTTCCAAGCCCTCCTCGCCGCTTCCCTTCCACCAGGCAGCGTCACCGCTGGCAAGGGCGCCGCGGTAGACGATGCCCACACCGCCCCCGACGCTGAAGAACTCCAGCCCGTGCTTCGCCTTCAACTCCAGGACAAGGGGAGTAAGCTTGCGGACGGCCTCCGCGAAGGGAGGTGCCTTCAGGATCTGGGAGCCGATGTGGGTCTGGAGACCCCGGATCCTGATGTGCGGGAGCGATGCGGCGCGTTCGTAGACTGCGGCTGCGCGGTCGAGGCCGATGCCGAACTTGTTCTTGCTCTTGCCCGTGGAGATGTACTTGTGGGTCGGGGCGTCGACGTCGGGATTCACGCGGACGGCGATCGGAGCCACGAGGCCCGCCTTGCCGGCCACCTCGTTGATGCATTCGAGTTCCTCCTCCGACTCGACATTGAAGCTGTAGATCCCCTGGCGCAGGGCGAAGTCGATATCCCCCGCCGTCTTGCCGACGCCGGCAAAGGTGCACCGGTCGGCGCGGCCCCCCGCCTTGAGGACCCGGAAGAGTTCGCCGCCCGAGACGATGTCGAATCCCGAACCTTCCTTTGCGAGCAGGTTCAGAACTGAGAGGTTGCTGTTCGCCTTCATGGCGTAGCAGATCATCCGGTCGCCGAGCGGCGCCAGCGCCGCATCGAGTCGGCGAAAATTGTTCCTGATCGTCTCGGCCGAATAGACGTAGGCGGGAGTCCCCACCTCGGAAGCCACGGAATCGAGATCCACACCCTCGCACTTTAGCGAGCCATCGACATAGCGGAAAGAATGCATCGGGTGAGACTAAAGGCTGAAGTCCGAAGACTGAAGGCTAAAGGTAAGCAGGCAGCGTGAAGAGATACGGGTAATGCGTAGACCTCTCTTCCTTGCGCGGCGCATCTCCGGCCGTAGCGTGATTCATGAAGCCATGGTTTCCCCTGCTGATGGGCGGTCTTTCCGGAACCGCCGTGATGACCTGCTTCCTGCTCATTCCGCGCTGGATGGAGTGGGGTAAGATCGATGTCATCCGCGCCGTCGGGGCACTCATGACCGGCAGGAAGGAGCGGATTTTCGGGAGCGGGTTATTTCTTCATCTCGGCATGGGCATCCTCTTCGCCTTCCTGTATGCCGGCTTCCTCAATCTCTCGCACCTTCCCTTCAATACCATGACGGGGCTTCTCCTTGGCAGTCTGCACGGCGTGATCATCATGCTGCTCGTGAGCATCATGATCATGGAACACCACCCTGTTGCGGGCTATCATGAGAAAGGGTTGGAAACAGGGTTGGCCCAACTGGCAGCCCACATGATCTACGGAGCCACCGTCGGCTGGGTCGTCAGCGTCATGGGCTGAGTAAAAGCGGGAGGGGTGAGGCTTTCAGGCCAGACTTTTAGACTGAAGGCTGTGGGACAGTTCGCTCCCCTTTCACTTTCACTGTTGCCTTTCCCCTTTCCTCCAGCCACTTGCGATCCATGACAAAAAAGGCGTGTTTTTTTTCTGTTGTGGAATCTGTGAATAACCTGTGAATATCCGCCCATCTTGACTCGAACCCGTCGCCACTGCGATTCGGTGAGGTTTGAAACTCCGGCAGGGCTCACCGGTGCCGGGCCCTCGTCTTCACGGCTTACTGATTCAACCGCCGTGTTCCCCTTTCGGCCTCTCCCTTGGAGGGGCTCGTTGAGCAGTCACCCCAACCTTAACACCTGACCCACACCATGCACCGAACCGCACCGATGGAGACCTCCGAGGAACAGAACCTTTTCTTTTCCACCCCGACGAGGTCGAGTCGAGGAGCGGCCGCCGGACAGGTGAAGAACTTCGTGCTCGATACCAACGTCCTCCTGCACGACCCACACTGCCTCAACCGCTTCGACAACAACCATCTCTTCATCCCCGTCGAGGTCCTCTCCGAACTCGACCGGTTCAAGAACGAGCAGACCGAGCGCGGCGCCAACGCCCGCACCGTCCACCGCTTTCTCACCCAGATCTTCGACCACGAGACGAAAAAAGTGACACGCGGCGTGAAGACCGCCGGGGGCGGCACCGTACGCATCTTCATGAACGACGCCATGCGCCGGGAGAAGCCCTCCCCCGCCATGCGCCGGTTCGCCAAGATCTTCCCCGATCGCGAGCCCGTCGATCACCGGATCATGGCCGCCTGCCTCGCCGTTCAGGAGATGGAGAAGGAAGGCACCCCCTGCATCCTCGTCACCAAGGATCTGAACATGCAGTTGAAAGCGATGGCCCTGGGCATCACCTGCCAGGACTACCTCAATGACAAGGTCTCCGCCGAGGATGCCGAGGAAGGGGAGATCCGCCGCATCATCGTCGAGGCCCACGAACTCCAGCGCTTCGGCAGCTCCCTCAGCATCGACCTTGAGGCCAGCCGCACCGGTGAGCTTGAGATCAACGAATACGTCCTCCTTGCCGCCTCCGAGCAGAAACTCATGCCCGCCCGCCACATGGGAGGGGGCCACTTCCAGCGGCTCAAGGTTCCACAGACCCTCCAGATGCCGCGCGGCATCGAGCTCCGCCCTGCGAACCTCGGCCAACTCTGCTTCCTTGACGCCCTCCTCGATCCCGAGATCGCACTCATCACCTGCTACGGCCAGGCGGGAACAGGAAAGACCCTAACCGCCGTCGGCGCCGGCCTCTACCTCACCGGACAGAAAGCCTACAACGGCATGACCGTCAGCCGCCCCGTCGTGGCCATGGGCGACACACTCGGATTCCTGCCCGGCAGCCTCGAGGAGAAGCTACACCCCTGGCTCCAGTCCATCTACGACGCCTTCGAGGTCCTCCTCCCCGCCAATCCCCACTCCGCGGAGAACGGCCGGCACGCTTCCGAGCGCAAAAAGCAGAAGAAACAGGCGGCGCAGCAGCAGGATACGGCGACACCCGGCCAGCAGAAACCGCTGAAGCCCTACGAACAGCTCATGCAGCGCGGCCTCCTCGAGATCGAGGCCCTCTGTTACATCCGCGGACGCTCCATCCCGAACCGCTTCTTCGTCCTCGACGAGGCCCAGCAGCTCACCCCGCTCGAGGCCAAGACCGTCGTCACCCGCATGTCGCGCGGATCCAAGCTCGTCATGGTCGGCGACCCCGCCCAGATCGACAACCCGTATGTGGACAGGCGCTCCAACGGCCTCGTCCATACCCGCAACAAAATGCGCGGGCACAAGCTCACCGCCCACATCTCGCTCACCAAGGGCGAGAGGAGTCCCCTGGCCGAAATGGGAGCGCAGTTGATGTAGCGGATTGGGATTTTGGCGCCGCGCGGTGTTGTTGCTCGGTCGGCGTAGGATTACTACGCCCTCCCTCGCACGCCTGGCGCTGCATCCAAAATTCCAATCCTCTTTAGAATCAGCTTTAAGCCCTAGCCTTCTCCTCCGAGTAGGTCTCATAGACGTGCTCGAAGACAACACCGCATTTGTTTTTGTAGAGTTCGGGGGCGTAGGCGCGGGGCAGGCCCTCATCAAGGGTCTCCTCGATGGCGTTCTTGACGAGAGCTCGGGCCTGTATCGTCTGCCGCCAGTTGAAAGTAATCAGGCGTTGGAGTCTCTGATGGAGAAGGCGTGCCACCTTCTTGACCTCTTCCTTTTCATCAGTGGACAGCTCAGGTCCGGGCCGTGTCAGGAGATCGAAAACCGTGAGTTCTTCCTCGGTCAGATTCTCCCGAACATGCCGGGCCTCCTCCTCAGACAGGTTTCGGCTTAACTCCAGAAGTTCCTGATACAGTTGCTCAATGGTCTTGCTCCCATTGTTGTAGGCCTCGATCAGCTCCTCGAACTTCTCCGTGTAGTTGGTCCGGGTGCGATTCA
>JBEAOJ010000265.1:0-4300 GCA_041164985.1 Verrucomicrobiota bacterium
CTGGCTTCCCTTGAAGAATCCGAAGAAGAGGAATGCAAGAACTGGAAAGTGCACGAGGTACAAGGTGTAGGAGATCTCTGATGCGCCTGCAGAAAGCATTCCGTAAAAGTAACTTGTAGAACCTCTGGTAGCAAGTCCCGCAACCAAGGCAGCACATCCGATCCCGATGAGCAGATCGGCCCCCTCCCCGATCCGTCCGCTCCTGCTGGCCAGAAGGGCGCCTATGGTGAGCATGAGGCTGAGAATATGCCAGACGGGATGGGAAACGATCCCTCTGATCTTCCCAATCTGGATGAGGTAGAAGACTCCGGCTCCCAGCAACCAGATCACTCCCCCCACGAGGATCGACTTCGGCAGGAAGAGCAGGATCCCTGCGGCAAGGAGGAGGCAGGCCATGCGGGCAGGCACTCTGGTTCCCGGAATCACGAGTAGGATCAGGATGGGGAAGAGCAGGTAGTACCAGAACTCATTGGCAAGGCTCCAGAGGGGGCCATTGGTACCGAAGCAGGGAACCAGGATCGTCTGAAGGAAGAAGGCATTCCCGAAGAAGGTGCCAATGCTCCAATCCGCAGGGATGATCGGCGTGGGCCCGGAGTGATACAGCTCGCGGTAGTCGCCATGATATCCTCCGGGAGCAATGGAACAGCCCAGCTTATCCCAGAAGAGGGTGAGCAGAAGGGCCGGAATAAGGACGACCCAGAGGCGGCTCATGCGGCGAAGGAGGTAGGCGCGCCATGACCACTTCCCTCTTTGCAGGGCCGTAATCACGCTCCCTCCAACGAGGAAGCCGCTCAGCACGAAGAAGATCATCACGGCCTGATGGCCGAGCCCGGTCACGAGGTAGAATGCCTTGGTAATCACTCCGGGAGAGACTACCTGGGGAAACGGAACAAAGAGAAACGCCCGCAGATGCTCCACGACAACGAGCAGCGCCGCCAATCCACGCAGGCAATCAAGATGGACGAGGCGGGAGTTCACTTCGGGGGGAAAGTGGGGGGAGGCTGCTAGACTGAAGGCAGAAGCCTAATAGGGGGGAAAAGGTGCCTGGGAAGGCAGCTTAGTCATACGAGGCGTAGGCGAGTAGTCCAAAGATCTGCAGATCGAGGATGGCTGATCCGGGGGGATCGCCAGACAAAGTGGAAAGTGGAAACTTGAAAAATGGGGCCTGAGTTGTCAGTTGTCAGTTGTCAGAGGGCGTAAGGTCGAGCGTCGATGGTCGGGCGTCGAGGGCCAGAACAAGCTGAACCAAGCTCTTGGGGAGGAGTGAAAAAGTGAAAAGTGGAAAAATGGGCGGGCTGAAGGCTGAAGGCTGTTGGACTCTAGGCGGATATGGCCTGCAGTAGAGCGGGAAGATCCTGTTTAATGGTTTTCCATACCTCTTCGGGATCGACCCTATCATATGCGTGGATGAGTATATCCCGCATACCCGCCCATTCACGCCAAGGTATGTCTGGATAGATGTTTCGGGTCTCCTGGCTTAGTCGCTTGACGGCCTCTCCAATGATTTCCAATTGTCTTATACAGGCGGCTTGGGTCTTTTCGTCCTCTAAAAATCCCTCAAATCTGGCACTGCCCAAAAATTCGTGAGCCTTAGCTCCTGCTACCCTGATATCCTCAAGATAGTCTGAATCACGCATCACGGAACAGATCCACAGCTCCTGCGAGGATGCTCTCCCTGCGGCGAACATTGGATGCAGACTTAATTGATGAAAATGTACTCAAATCCGCACGGCGTCCGAATGCCCCTGAGAGCTCTTCCTGAAGTCTAAGATGTCCAATCAGTGAAGGGGTTTTGCCGGGCTTGAACTCGGCAAGCACATCAACATCACTATCAGGGCGCTCCTCCCCTCGTGCGCATGAACCAAAAATCGCCAGACGGCTTATTCCCCATTGCCGGGCGAGGCTTGGCAACTTTGGTGGAGCCTGAATAGCAATCGCAGCCATTCTTAATTTTTAGCATTCGGCAGCATTTCAAGCAACTACAGAGATAAAGGGGGAAACCGCGAGGCGGGAGGGGAGAATCGGTGATCGGGGTAAGGGGAAGGAGTGAAAAAGTGAAAAGTGAAAAGCGGAAAATTGGGGAAGGAAGCGGAGTCGAGCGTCGAGTCACCGGGAGGTGGTGCGGCAGACTACCGAAGGTAGCCCCAGCGGGGTGCCACGGCTTGCCGGGGGGCAAGTGCCGTCAACCAAGTGTCTCTAGGAGCATCTGCTGGAATATCACCGCGGTTGCCTTCCAGTTTCCGCGCATCGCCATTTCTCCTGCTGCTCCGTAGCCGTCATCCGGTCTTGGCCTGAGTCTCACAAAGGGCGGTATGCCATACCGCATGGCAATCGCATTCGCCAGAGTTCTCGCGATCCTCCCGTTCCCGTTGGCGAATGGATGAATTCTGATCCACTCGGCATGAGCCCAAGCGCAGAAATCCACCACCGCTGCCAGTTGATCGGAATCGAGTTCTTCTTCCTTGTAAATGAGCGCATCAAGCCGTGACACCACCCGCTTCAAGGTCTGCTCAAATTCATGGAGGGCACCCTTTACGTCTGATGCTCTAACTCCCATGTTGGCTCCAATCCGTATCTCGACATCTTCAAGACCCCGTTCGCCACGGAACTTTCCAGCTAAGGAATCATCAGGAAGAGTCAAGCCTCGGAGTACTGCCTGATGCCATCCTCTCAGAACCTTGAGGGTTAATGGCTCTCGGTCACGGGCTGTATCCCGGATCTCTCGCAGTAAACCGAGCAGGTTCTCCTGTAGCTCAGGGCTATCCTGGTCCCAATCAGGCATGGAGCAGGTGTCTGATCTCAGCCCTTACGGAGCCGCTTTTGGTCATCCTCTTTCCCTCGACCGGATCAGAACTGCCCGATCGGGCCTCCGTCTTCACAAACAAATCGATAGCTTTTTCAAAATCAGGATCCTTGCGGCGATAAGAACGCAGTGCCTTCAGCGTATCCTCCAGCTGCTGTTCCACCTCCAAGCTCCGCTGCTGCACAAAGAGCTTCACCGCTTCGTTGATGAGCCGGTTCTTCGGCTGTTTGAGCAACTTGCTCAGATGGGTAAGCGCCGTTTGGGTCTCGGGATCAAACCTATGAGTGGATGCTTTAATGCTCATGCCTATAAATTGGATGGAAAGCAAGGTGATGTCAAATAATGAAAACGATATCATTTTTTGTCTCCCCTACTCACCCTCTACCCCACACTTGACGTTCTGAAGTGAGCCGTCAAAAGGCGACTGTCAGTTGTCAGTTGTCAGAGGGGGAGTGAGCCGAGCGTCGAGGAGTCGAGGGTCGAGGGCCAGATTGGGAAAGGCAATCAAGGCTAAAGGCTGAAGGAGGGGGGCGGAAGATCACGCGATAGCGTGACCCGCAGCAACAGCTTTTCGGGAGCAAAGTGCCGTCAAACTTTGAGTCTGAAAGACTTTTAGGCGGCTACAGCACGGCGTAATGGAACGTCAAGGCCGGCTTTCCGGGCCTTGCGAAGCAACGAATCCATCTGCCTCACCGCTCTGGTAATTGTCCCCTCAAGGATCAGTGTGTCGGTAGCCATGGCTAGTTGCCGGGTATCACGGCACTTCACGGCACCCTGGCTTGATAGAAACCCCTCAAGATCAGCCGCCCCGGCCTTGGCCCGTCGCAGGAGCACAGGATTGGGAGCCGCTTCTTTAGTGAAGAAGGAAGTCTTGGAGATAGCTTTGGCCATAATGATCAGGCGGCGACTAGGACGCTGGGGTTCTTGCGGGCGATCGACAGGAGCTTCAATGCCGCTCCAGAGGGCTGACGTACTCCGTATTCCCAAGCCACAACCGCCGCTTTGCTGACCCCGAGATAGGATGCAAAAACCCCTTGGCTGGCATTCAGCGAGGAACGGATCTCGGCGATCTGCCGGGGATCCAGAGAGACCGGAGGAGCGATCCTACTGGTTCGTAGAGTCTTTTTTGACTTCAGGGCCGCAAGCCCCTCCTGCGAAGCCTCAACCAGGGATTTACCACTGAAAGGCTCCAATCCATCAAGCACCGAGAGTACTGCGGATTTGCGAAGCGAGGAGACGGAGTTCGTTTTCTTCCGCGCGACTGAGGTCCGATTTTTTTGATTTTGCATAGAGTGTCACCAGGATAATGGTCTGTAGTTCTTTGATATGGAGGTAGATGACGCGCGCTCCTCCGCTCTTACCGATTCCCACGCTGGGAAAGGCCATGCGGGCTTTGCGAAATCCCCCCGTCCCACGGATGACATCACCCATCTCGGGATCAGCCAGGAGTTCGTGCTGGAAGGAGGCGTAGTCTTCATCAGGGAGCTTGGTGATGGC
>JBEAOJ010000266.1:0-3938 GCA_041164985.1 Verrucomicrobiota bacterium
GGACGGCCCTGCAGAGGTTCCAGCACCGGCCTCCCTCGCCGGCAACGCACCGCGGAGAGGCTTCGCGGGCGGCAACTCCGGTTTCTCGGGAGGCCAGCGCCTTCCCGAGGCGCATCGTCCCCTGCCTGCCAGCCTCGACGCCGAGCAGGGAGTCCTCTCCTCGATCCTCCTCTCCCCTCGGGAGACAATGATCACGACAACGGAGAAGGGAATCACCCCGGAGCATTTCCACCATCCCGCCCACGGCACGATCTACGGGGTTCTTGAAGAGCTATCCAAGACCAACAGCCCGATCGACCTGATCACGGTCACCCAGGCGCTCTCCGACCGGAACCTGATCGATCAGATCGGCGGGCCCTCGCTCCTGGCCCATCTCCAGACCTTCCTTCCGACCGCGACCAACGCGGACTACTACATCGACATCATCAGGGAGAAGCATCTCCTCCGACGGATGATCTCAGTCTGCACCTCCTCGGCAGCGAGATGCTACGAGGAGCAGGGTGATGTGAAGGCCCTGATCGACGACGTGGAGAAGCAGGTCTTCACCGTGGCGGAGGACCGCGTGCGCGGCGACCTGCCCGAGATCAAGGACCATGTGAACGCGGCGCTCGACGCGATCGAACAGCTCTACAAGAACAGGGGCCAGGTGACCGGTGTCCCGACCGGTTACAAGGAGCTCGACAACATGACCAACGGCCTCCATCCGAGCGAAATGATCGTGATCGCGGCCCGTCCCTCGATGGGAAAGACCGCCCTGGCCATGAACATCGCGGAGCATGTCGCCGTGGACAAGCAGATCCCCGTCGGGGTATTCAGCCTTGAAATGAGTTCCCAGCAGCTGGCGACGCGTCTCCTCTGTTCCCGCGCCAGGGTGAACCTGCACCACATCCGCAACGGGATCATGCCCAAGAATGCCCAGCAGAATCTCTTCAAGGCGGTGAACGAGTACAGCGCCAGCAAGATGATCATCGACGACACGGCGGGCCTCAGCATCAACGAACTGCGGGCCAAGTCGCGCCGCATGATGGACAAGAACGGCCTCGGACTGATCGTCATCGACTACCTCCAGTTGCTCAAATCACCCTCCAAGCGCGGACAGGAGAACCGCCAGATCGAGATCGCCGAGATCTCCAACGGCATCAAGGCGCTCGCCAAGGAGCTCAACATCCCGATCATCGTCCTCGCCCAGCTCAACCGTAAATCCGAGGACCGCGGCGACGGAAAGCCCCGCATCTCCGATCTTCGTGAGTCGGGTTCCATCGAGCAGGATGCCGATGTCGTCGGCCTGCTCTACCGCTCCGCCTACTACGCCAAGGATGCCGAGGACCGCGACGAGAAGGGAGGGGAAGCCGAACTCATCATCGCCAAGCAGCGTAACGGCCCGACCGGCGAAGTCCCCCTCACCTTCCTCAACGAGTTCACGCGCTTCGAGAGCCGCGATCTCGCGCACGGCGAATCGGAAGGGAATTAAGATCCGCGTTTCTCAGGAAGCGGTCAGGCCGATTCCTTTTTTCCTGACGGATCACTCTCTCCTGCGGCAACGGAGCAGTTTTCACCGTTTGAATGCGTCGGAGTCACGGCACCACCCGATTGGATCACCCGACCCTGCGGTGACTCGATCTTGGGGAGCGGGGGAACCCCCGAGATCTCGCGGTGAAAGTCCTCCTTGGCGCGCTGCAACTCACCGAGCGCCTTGCCGAGTCCACGGGCGATCTCCGGAATCCTCTTGGGGCCGAAGAGGACAAGGGCAAGGATGCCGATGAAGATCCACTCCGGAGCCGCCGGCATGCCGAAAGCAAGCAACGTGATCATGACCAGACGGTGACTCCATCCCATCGGCCAATCAATCCGATTCTAAGGAAGCGCTGAATAAGAATTTTATCAGGAACTCAGGAAAGAGGCGAAGTTGGCGGGTATTTACAAAAGAAAAGGATCTCTTCATCAGGTTGATGGGTAGTGTTGATTGCTGCCCCCTTTCCTCCTTCTTCCCCGGCTTTTTATCCTGATTTTTTTTCTCCCTCCACTTCGCGTCACCATCTCGGTGATCGCTCCAGATCTATTGGCGCGATTCCATTGCAAAATCTGGGTTCAACCCAGAGACGCAGCGATGAAGTCGCGGACCTTCACCGGATCCTTGCCACCCGGAGACGACTCGACGCCGCTTGCGACATCGACGGCATGGGGATGAACTTTGGAGGCGGCCTCGGTGACATTCGAGGGGTTGAGTCCTCCGGCCAGTATCACGCGCTTCTCGGGATGGGCCGCCACGAATTGTGCCGCCAGATCCCAATCGACGGCATGCCCGCTCCCCCCGTAGGTTCCCGGAACGGCCGCATCAAGAAGCAGCCAGGGGCTTGCAAAAGCGAGGGCAGGTGCCAGATCGGACTCCGAGCGGATGCGCAGGGCCTTGATCCACCGAGGGAAACGCGCACCCTCATCGGCGCAGAACCCGGGAGACTCATCCCCATGGAACTGGATCGCGTCGAAGCAAGCCGTTCTGCCAAGGGAGGCAAGCAGTGCCTCATCGGGATTCACCACGACGGCGATGAAGGCCACATCGGGATAATCGGCCTTCAATTTTACGATCCAGGAGAGATCTCCGTCGGCCCGGATCGATCGGGGCGAGGGAGGATAGAAATTAAAACCAAGGGCGCCTGCACCCGCTTCGATGCAGCCCAGCGCATCCCCGGGAGTGGTGATCCCGCAGATCTTCGGCGCCGCCGGCGTATGATCGAAAAAGGGAAGCATGAAACCGGGAAATTAGGAAGCAGGGGGAAATGGATCAATGTGGAACTTAAGAACTCAGGAAAGGAAATTTAGAAGGATTCCCGTCATCAAAAAATCTCAATCTCTCTATCAGCGTTTCACTGCCAGACCCTTGCAAGCACGACAAAAACAATACGAGTTTCTTATTTTCTGAGTTCCTGAGTTTCAAATAAATTTTCATCGGCTCCACTCACTCCTCCGCGCCTTTGCGTCTCTGCGCGAAAATGCAGTTTTCCGCTAATCCTCCCCGACCACCCGGCCCTGCACCTGCTTGATGCTCGGATGATAGGTCACCGGATGCACCGTTCCATCGCTGGCACGGAAGAAACTGCTCAGCACCCAACTGATCAGGCCGATCACAATACCCGCGAAGAGGGCGGTCCAGAAGCCGGCGACATGGAAACCGGGGATGACCTTGGAGACGAAAAGGATCAGGAGCGCATTGATCACCAGAATGAAGAATCCCATGGTCACGATGATGAAGGGGAGACTCAGCAGGAGCAGGACGGGGCGCACCAAGGCATTGATGATGCCCAGCAGGAGGGCGGCTCCGAGCAGGGTTCCCGTCGTGTCGTAGGAGAGCCCGGGGATGAGCCAGGTGGCTCCCAGAACGGCAAGGGTCGTGACAAGCCAGCGGATCAGGAATTCCTTCATGGTGGAAGCATAAGGCCCGATTGAACGGAATTGGCACAAAAAAAACCATTTACCCGGGCAGGAAACGGCATACCTTTTGCTAACAAGGAGTAACACCCATGACTACCAAAACTCCAAAATCCCAAAGCTCCACCGCCACCAAGGCTTCCAAGCCAAAAAGCGAAAAAAGCCCCAAGCCCCCTGTCAAGGAAAAGCCCAAGGCGACGCTTCGTAAGAAGCGTGCCTCGGGCAAAGCCTCCGCCAAGCTGGCCCCCGGTTTCAGTCTGGAGGTGAAAGCACCCGCCGTTGAACCGGTGATCTCCCACGACGACATCGCGCTTCGGGCCTACTTCATCGGTGAACGCCGGCAGAAGATGGGATGGCCTGGCGACTCCGGCACCGACTGGGCCGATGCCGAGAAGCAACTCCGCGCCGAGGCACTGGAGATCCCGCTCAAGAAAAGGTGAATAGGCTGAAGACTGATGGCTGTTATACCATCTCCACTCTTCTCACTGTATCCACAAAAAGCTGACGCCGGG
>JBEAOJ010000267.1:0-5156 GCA_041164985.1 Verrucomicrobiota bacterium
TAAGAATCCCTTCTTCTTTGATCGTTCAGCAACTCACATCTTTGCCCTCGCTTCCAAAAACGCTCAAGCGTTCCTCAGTGGGGATTTTGTTCACGCCTTCCGGAATGTAGTGATATTGAAGCGCTCTCCGGCGAAGCCCTGAGAGATTGTGAGGCGTGCCGTGCGGCAGGAGACCGTCGAAAAAGAGCAATCCACCGGGCTTGAGCGGTGCGGCAACGGAATGCCGCCCCAAAACAAAGTCATCGCATATCTGCCAGTCGCGGCGTTTGAAGTGAATGATTGGGTCCTTGTGAAGGCCCGGCAAAAGCTGCATGCAACCGTTGGCCACCGTTGCCTCATCCAAGGCAATCCAGACCCCGACAATCGGCGTGCCCATCGGATAGTTGAAAAAAGCGTGGTCTTGGTGCCACGGCTTCTCGCGCCCCAGGGCAGGTGGCTTGATCAGGGCCATGTCCTGAATCATGGATGGGGAATGGCCACCCATCAGGGAGGAAATGACCGAGCAAAGAAGCTGATGGAGGGAGAGCGCCTTCAGGCGGGGCTCGAAATCAACAAAGCGGTCGAGCTTGCGCACGGAGTCCATGCGTTGTTCCGCGTTCATGGTCTCGAGAGTGTCTTTCGCGGCAGCCTCGAAGAGGATATTCTGGAAATCCGGTCTCTCTCCCATGATCAGACTGACCAGTCCATTCATGGCGTCGGACACCTCACGCTCGGAAAAGGCGCGGCGGACGGACAAGTAGCCATGTTCGTGAAAAAATCCGATCTCTGCGGAGCCGATGTCATCGAGTGTTTCAACGGAAAACGCTTCAGTCTCCGGAGAATAGAGCGAGGGGTCGTGGTCCGCTATGCGCTCTTCGAACCGCGAGCCTTTGAATGTGGTCTGGTCGACATTGTTGTCGTCCTGGGAGGCTATGCGATCATTGGATTGCATGCCTGGTGCGGGTGGTGTCGTGGTTTGGTCCATGCAAGTGCAACACTAATGCTTCTCAACTTGACGATCCATGGAAGCATCCGGCATAAATTTGCACTTATCCGACATGGAGATGGAGATAAACAAGCAACGTCTTCGCGTTCGGCTCGGAAATTGCGGCCGGGTGCATTGCGAGCCGGGTTGGCATCTGGGACCGAGTTGGTCATCATTATTGTCCGATTACGATCTCTGGTTTGTCTGGCAGGGGCGCGGGCGGATGTTGACGAGCGAGGGCGAGTTCGACTTGCGTCCGGGCTCTCTGTATTGGATGCGCCCGGGTCGCCGCTATGAGGCAAGCCAGGATTCTTCGGCACGCCTGGGTGTTACCTATTTGCACTTTCGTCTGGAATCCATCGGCGGGCGCGCACTATCGCGAGCTTGGACGCCGCCGTTTGAATGGATGCATGTCTACCGGTGGAATGTTCTGGATGGCGTCTTAAGCAGAATTCTTCTGCGGAGCCGGCAACAATGCACCGCTGCGATTGCAGAGACTTGGCTGGCGACCGTCCTTGCTGATTTAATTCTCGAGCACGAGGAGGAATCCGGTTCGGTTGGCAAAAATGGCGTTGATCGCCACCATCGAGAGGTCATCGAGCAAATCATGGAATCCATTCGCCTAAATCCCGGCGCCGCCTCCAGCGTCGCACATATGGCGCGCGAAGCCGGTTACAGTCCGGATCACTTTTCACGGGTGTTTTTTCAAGTCTCCGGAGAGCGACCACAAGCCTTTGTCATCCGATATAAAATCGAGCGAGCCTGCACTCTGCTTTTGGAGACCAGCATGTCGATCGGCATGGTGGCCGATGCCTTGGGGTTTCGCGACATCTTCTATTTTTCACGCCAGTTTCGGGCGCGCATGGGATTGTCGCCTCAGACCTACCGGCGGAGTGGATGATTCCCAGTGCTCCGCTCGTGAATTCCTGATGCACGTGTTGCGCTACATTCGCGCCGCCAATCTGGAGCGGTTGGCAAAATAATCGGGACAACACGGGTTGCTGGCTTTCGTGAGCAGTCAATGGTTCCGGTGGGATTCATCCTAACTTCGGCCTTGATGGATGGCCACGGCAGAGGGAAGGGGCTGCGCGGCATCTTCCGGCATCCTATCCAGAATCAAGTCATTGATGGCACCCCAGGCTGAAAACAGGACGATGCCGGGCGCTTTCCATTTGCTTTGGTCGGCCAGGATGATGCGCCGCCTCGAGCGGGCAATGATGGTTTTCTTCGTTTCTGCTTCGGTAAGCTCCGTGGTCCAGCAGCCTTGGGAATCGAGGCCGGTGGCGCCGAGGAGGGCGAAGTCGAATTGAAGGTTCGCAAAGGCGTCGAGTGCGGGACCTCCGACGAGGGCTCCGCTGACCTTGCGCAATTCCCCTCCGACGCAGACGATGCTGGCCTCGGCATGGGAACCGGCCGCCACGAGTGCGACGGAGTGTGTGATCAGGCGGATGTCCGCGCGCCGCATCAGAAGCCGTCCCGCCTCCAGGCAGGTGGATCCTGCATCCACAAAAACGCAGGAACCCTGCGGTATCAGTTCATTCGCCTTCACGGCGATGGACTTCTTTTCGGCGTTGAGTCGCTGGCGGCGTTCGTCGAAGGAAATCTCGGTGCGGGCGTACAGGGGATCAAGCACGCCGCCGTGCACCCGTATCACATCACCGGACTGCTCGAGATCCCCCAGATCCCGCCGCAATGTGGCGGGCGAGACCGGGAAAAGACTTAGAAGTTCGGCAAAGCTCAGGCGCCGATTCTCCCTCACCGCTTTCCGGATCGAGTTCCGTCTTTCCTGGGCGAACATCGTCATTTGATTGATCTGATTCTCGTCGTCGGACTGTTCTACCCCCGAATGGCTGTAAATCTCATCATCCAATCCGGGCTTTCGGCTTTTTTGGGGGGACCCTCGACTCAGCGCGACAGGCTCTTCAGATCGCGAGTCCCGAGTTCGTCGGCGAGCGCGAGGCAGTCCCTGATCGGCAGGATACCATCCGAGGTTCCGGGACCGAAGAGGCAGGAGGCGGCGGTGGCGACTCCGTATCGGAGGGCGGTTTCGATCGGGAGTTCCTCGTGCAGCCCCAGCAGGACACCCGCGGCAAAGGCGTCACCCGCACCCACGGTTCCGATGATGCGCTCCTGGGGAACCAGGAGGCTACCCTGGATGTGGAAATTCCCGTCATGTCCGAGCGCGCAGGCACCTTCGGGGAAATGGACGATGACCCACTCCCCGACGCCCGCGGCGAGGAGTCGGCGCGAAGCCGATTCGATCGCCCCAAGGGAAATCCGACCATCGGGTTTCGTGGCGATGCCGGTCGTGCGCTCTATCTCGAACTCGTTCATGATGCAGTAGTCCGTGTGCCTCAGGGAGGGAAGGACAATGTCCGCAAAGCGCCGGCTGTCCTCGCTCACCACATCGATGCTGGTCTTGAATCCCGCCTTCCGGGCCCCGTGCAGCACGCGGGCGGCGGCTGTGCCGAATTCCGCATCCGGTTGGTCGAGAAGATCGAGAAGGAGAAGGTAGCCGAGGTGGAAGATCCTTGCCTCCGTGCCGGTGAAGGAGAAATGTTCGGGTGCGAGGAACGCGTTGGCTCCGCGCTGATGGAAGAACGTGCGGCGGCCCGTCGACTGGACGCTCATCACGTCGGTGTAGGAGGTCGGGGCCGAGGCGTGCCGGAGGATGCGGGTGCGGTCGACACCATGGGCGTCGCATTGCGAGTGGATCCAGTCCCCGTGGGCATCGGCACCGATCAGCCCGATTCCCACGAGGGGGAACGGGGCACCCAGGCGCGCGAGGTCGAGGAGCACATTGAAGGGGCTGCCGCCGTTGCCGGTGGTTTCACCCAGAATGTTTGCGAGCGCATCCTGCTGCGGATACGTGTCGATGAACTTCAGTTTGTCGACAATCCAGTTGCCGGCTGCGAGTACTCCTCTGCGGGCGGTCATGCGGATTTGTCGCTGAGGAGCCGGAGAAGGGCGGGCTCGTCCTCCTCGAGATCCGGATAACGGCCGACATCGGGATTCACAAAGAAGTTGTCGTTGAGGTCGTCGTTGGCCGTCGAGACCTCGCCGATGATGCACTCCTCGCTGAGGGGGTAAAAGGCGTGGTAAACACCCGGCACAAGGGTCACGCGGGAGCCCGCGGGCAGTTCGATGATCTGGCCCGATCTGACCGTGACGGGCTCGTGATCGATCGGCATGGAGAATTCGCGTTCCCCGCTCCTTTCGGGAACCCCCTCCCATACCTGGACGGCGAGACGACCCCAGCGGCAGATGATGTCCTCCTTTTTCCTGCGGTGGCAGTGGGCGGGGGTGGTCATGTCCTTCAGCGCATACATGAGCTTTTCGCAGTATTCCTGCTCCTCCGCGAGGTTCACGAGGACGAGGCCGAACCGTCGCCAATCACCGAGTCCGAAATCGGTGACATCCCAGCGCGGACGGGGTGGAAGCGCCCATTCGTGTGCCTGGAAACAGGATTGGGCGGAGCGGATGAGGGAGTTGATTTCGCTGCGTTTCATGGGGTGTTTTTGTAGAGGAAGGGTAAGTCGAGCTTCACGGGAATGCGATGTCCCGCGGGGGAGACAAGGGTGACACCGTCGGGACCGGGGACGATCCTCCTGACCCTCTCGAAATCGCGGGGGATTCCGGCGACGGCCATGATGTAGTTCACGACCGTCGGTTTTTTCGGATCAAGGGAGGCGACCGTCTTGAATCCCCGGCGGCTGACGGGATTCGGTTTTTCGGCAGGGGAGATGCCGAGGAAAAAATAGGAGGTCACATCCTCGAGTCCCATCACGTTGACATGACGTCCGTTCCAGGGCGCATAGTGGCGCCCCCCGTTGGAGATCCAGAGGACGGAACTTTGCAGCACGCGCGGATCCTTGAGCGAGAACCACGCATAGCCCTCCTTGGGGAAAGCGACCGCCGTCCATGCAAAATCGGGCCGTTCCTGATGGACGATCTGCACGATGTCCTCGAATCCCCTGCGGGCGGGATACCTTCCGAGGTCGGTGTATCCGCCCTGTGCGAGCGGGACGCGATCCAGGCGGCTGAACGTGGCGGAGGGCTTCAGGCAATTGTAACCTCCTCGGGCGGGATCCTCGAATTTTCCGGGAAAAGTCCATCCCCCCGCGATCCGGCTGGTGCTGATGCGGCCGCTCCCCTCCTCGTCGGGAAACTTCAGCGTCGCATGGTGTCCCAA
>JBEAOJ010000268.1:0-5042 GCA_041164985.1 Verrucomicrobiota bacterium
CTTTTGGATTTATGGAAATGCATATCGTGTTATCTCGCGCAAGTTGGGTTAAGGAATTGGTCTGGCTCGTTTCCAAAACTCATAGGCGGGTGATGGAGAGGGTGAATCCGAGCATCGAGCGGTAGCCGGGAATGTCGATGGGCACGCAGGCGGGAGGGTTGGCTGTGGGCGCGCCGGTCACGGTGGCGGAATCCGCGAGCGGCCGGCCGAGCGTAATGTGGAACCGATTCCTGCCTGGCAATGTATAGCCAATGACCGGAACCTCGCCCCGGGCGTCACGCACCGCAAAGGGGAACTCACGCCCGATCCGGCTTTCGTAATGCAACCGTCCCTCGATATTTTTGAAAACCAATTCAACGCCGTCCGGGTTTACTTGACGGGCCTCCACGCATTCGGGGTGTCGCCAGGCGATGGGATGCCCGTGGACGGCACCCAGCGCCACCGCCGCCGCGCGCCGGGCAATCAGTAGGTTTCCGGAGGAGTCGTTGTGGATGCCGTCCGACAAGCCGGCTTCAAAGATGGAAATGAGGTGGATATTTTCCAGTTCATGGCTCAGTTGCCGCTGTATTTCCCGCATCGCCTCCCAGTTGGCATGGGCCGGCTTGTCGAGATCCTCGCCCACATAGCGGTTGAGTTGAACCGTGATGACCGGCAACCCCGGGCGGTTGGTCTCCTTGCGGAGATCCCCGATAAAACTCGAGAAGCGTTGCTTATAAACCGCCCGCTCGTTCTCGGCAGTGTCGCTTTCGCCCTGATACCAGACGGCTCCCTTGACGCCCGCTTCTGAATCCGTGATGTAGCGGAGCATATTGTTGAAAAGCACACCGTCCGTCCGGCGATCCCAGGCCGAGACCGGCGAACCGCCCAAACCGGCAGGGATCAGGCCGATGGGATGGCCCAAGGCCTGTTTCAGTCGCCGCGCGAAGGCGAGCCAAGGGCTATGAGAGGCGTTCGCGTTTTCACGGTTTGGCGGATAGAGAGTGCCTGTCGAGTCTCCCAAGGGATGGGTGGCCAGTTTCCATCGGCCATCGGCGGTGAAGGCATGAACCCCCAGTTCCGGTCCATCCTCAACCGGGGTCTTGCCGTAGCCGGCCGCATTGCTCTGGCCTGTAATCAGCCAGATGTCCCCCACCCCCAGGTGATGCGCCATGTCGCCCCGGATGGCCCATTCGATAGGGCCGTTGTCCAGCTGCAGGCAGGTTTCCAGCCGGTAGAGTCCGCCCCGCGGCACATCTTGCAGCGTGGCCGACCAGGTGCCATCCGGGAGAGTCGCCGCCGCCTGCCAGTTCAAGCCGGCGCTGACCGCCTCGTATCCCTCTTCCCGAACCAGGCGCACATGCACCGCAATCGCGCCGGGGTTCTGATCCCTATTTAGGACATAGCGACCGGCCAGCGGGATCGAAGCCTTGCCGGAGCCGTCTTGCTGAAAAATCTGCCAATCACTGACACCAGCCTCAAGAATCACTCCATATTGGTCTTCAGGTTTCATGGTTCACCGTGTTGCAGAGGTTTCAACACCTTCGGCACGGAACGCGGGAACGCTATCCCAGAGCCGACCGGCTTGCAGGCGCGCCACTTCCGCCTCCATCCACGTGATCTTGGATCCGAAGGGATCTGTTCCATCCAAGGGAATCCAAGGGACACAGCTCTGGAGCATCACCTCCAGCCGGATATTGCTGTTATCCAGCAGGCGGCGGTCAGCCAGCCAGAGTTCGCGGAACTCGCGGGCATCGGCCAGTTCCTCCTCGAACAGGGGGATGAGCCGGCGCCGCTCCGTGTCGCCGTCGAGTTCACCCCGCCCGCGCGCCAGACGGTTGGCGCTCATGGTGATGAAACGCAACGCGCTGCGGGTGCAGAGCAGATGAGCCCGAACCACCTGCTTCTCCCACGGCAGGATCGTTTCCGCCCAAACAGCCGATCCCCGCAGCCCGGCGAAGGCGGCGTCCGCCTTCTCCCAAGCCGCTGCGCAGGCGGTATACATCTCCAGCAATGTCGGGATCGCGCCGGGCGTCATGAAGTTGGCCGGCGTGAAGAACCAGACCCGGTGCCCCTGATCGAACCCGCTGATCGCGCCGGGGTCGAATGGCAGGCCGATGCAGGCCTCGATGGTGCAACGGCCGGAGAGATTGGCGACATCCGGCGCGTTGAAGGCCACCGGCCGGCAGGCCAGTGCCTGCTCCGCCAGCGCATAGGCACTGGCCGCAGCGGCTTGTTCCGACGGTGGATAGAGGCGCGCGAGAGTGCAGGTCACCAACTCGTCGGCCGAGCTTGCGCTCCCAGACTGGAAGTCACGGATGATTTCGGTGTTGATGCCGGGATAGACCCCGCCGCAGTCGTAATCGAACCAGCCGGCGCTACCGTGCCCGTGCAACCCGCAGAGCCGCTCGGCGACGCGGTTCGGGGCCGGAGTGTAGGGCAGCCAGAAGTATTCGAGCGAATGCCCCCACGGCGCCATGTCCAGCGTTTTCCACCCCTTGCCTTGCGCCACGGACAGTTCCTTGCGGAAATGATCGGAAATCCCGGACAATCCCAAGGCCAGATCTTGGTTCTCCCCCAGCTCGCGCCCCTGCCAATACTGCTTCAAGCCCCAGCTCGAGCGGCTCATGACAAGGGTGCGCCGCCCTTTGAGCTTCTCCTCCAAGGCTATCAACTCCTCCGGCTGCCACCACCAGGTGTAGGGGACATACTCGAAATCGGGCCGGTGCAGCCCGGCGCGGTCAATGGCCCGGATGAGGCTGGCAAAAACGCGTTTGGTCAGCTCCGCCTGCGGCGTTCCATTGCAACGCGGGCAGCTGTCGTTGCAGAGGCAGGCGTCGTTGTCATGGGTACCCATCTTGAGGCCATCGATTCCCGGCACCTGCCGGAAGGCCTCGACTGCCATCTCCTCGAAGGCCGCCACGGCCTCAGGCACACTGAGACACCACGAGATGAAATTCCACTGGGGCCGGTCCCATCCCCCGCGACCGCGCCACTCAACGGGAAACAGTCCCCACGCTTCGGCGGGAAGGCGCGGCTCCCAGAGACTCAGGTAAACCTTCATCCCTCGTTCGTGGGCCAATTGGCAGGCCAGCGCAATCCAGTCGCGCAGGCGTTGCCGCTGGTCGCCCCAGGCAAGGTCGTAGAGCGAGATCAGCCGGCAGAGCGTGCCGAACTGCGAGGCATTGCCCGAGCGCGGCGGCTGGAACGGGTCGTTCTCAAGGTAAACCCCGGTGTAGCCGATCTCTTTAAGCCAGTCGAACCATGCCGGCGTGATAATGTCCGGCCGGCATTCGGGAATAAACGCCACAGCGTGGCTGAACGGGCGTTCGACGCTGCCATCCACCAACCGGCTCATAGTCCTGATGCTTGTGGCACTCATTTATTTGTTGTCCTGGTTGAAAAACTCAATCGCGAGCCGCGCAGCTTGATGTAGCCGATCGCTCCAAAACCGCTGTGGTCCATCGCCGTGTAGTAAAGCGAAAAGGTGTTGTCACCTTCTGGTATGAGCCCCAAGGGAGTGCGCATCGTCTTTTGCCAAGGTGCCTTGTCCTTCTCCAAGTGAATTAAAGTAAAGTCTGACCACATCAGACCATCGCTGGATGTCGAATAGCCAAAGGTCCCCTCACCCTTGACCTTCTCGCAATCGCCGGGACCGCAATCAAACACCGCCATGTAGAGCGATTCGCCCAATTTGGTGACGATCGGATTTTCGGTGAAATACGGATGGATGAGCACTGGATTGCCAGACTCGCGCCGGCGCCAAGGCCCGGCAAGTTTCGGGGCCTCGGCAAGTCCAACGCCGAGAAACTCGATCGGCAACCTCTCGACCTTGGCGCTTCCATAAAATGCATACCAATTGCCGCCAACTTCGAACGGAAAAAACGAATCCGTTCCTTGCAACCCCTCCCACGGCTGGCTATCGGGGCCGGGTCTGAGCACGATGCCGACATCGCGATAGGGACCCCCGAACCCATCTACTCCGGGAACCTCCGAAACGGCTCGCCATATCTTGCCGTCGTGGTTCCGGAATTGCGTTACGGGCGTGTCAGGCGCGCAGCGGTAGGCGACATAAAACAGATTCCAGAGTCCTTCCTCCTTGTTGAAAACCGGCATCGGCGACCAAAGCGCTGCCCGCTCGTCGGACCCATCATAATTGCCGCTCGACTCAAAGAGGGTGGATCGCCGCGTGAAGGCTTTGCCATCCGTGCTGATCCAATGTGCAATTTTCATTTTCACCCACATTGGCTCCCCAACCATTTCGGAGGTGAAGAGATGATAGGCACCGTCTATTTTCAGGATTCGCCCTCCCTCGAAGCCGAATTGATTGCCTTCCGTTCCCGGCGATCCCCTGCGGATCAAAGGATCGACATGTTGTTCGATGATTTCTAGTTTCATTTTGATGTGCCCGCCTGGTTGTTTCTCGAAGAGTGTTCGCTCGAAACCCTATTCGGATTTTTTCTCAAATCAATTTTCTCGCGTCAGTATCCGCCACCCGCGCGGTGGCAGGGAAAAGTTCGCGGTCACCGGGTTCCCGGTCAGCAGATCGCGGAGCGGAGCAGCGACCTCCACCAGTGCCGCCTCATCGCCGTGATTGAGCGCGAAGTGCAGGGTTTCCCCCGCATTGCGGCGCGAGAGGATCTCGACTTCGGGGCAGGCGGCCGAGACCGGCGCCTCCGGCAGCGGCAGCTTCAGGCTTTGCCAAAGCCAACTCAGGAACCCGTCCCCGAGCGCCACACCGCAATGGATGACGCGCCCCTTGCCGAAGGGGCGCTCGGTGACAGCGACTCTTCCGGAAAGCCAGCCGCAGGTGTAATGCGCACGGGCGCTGACCTCCGGGGCATGAATCTCCAGCACCTCGGCATACCCGCCGTGCAGGCCGGAATCTTTTCCATTGAGCAGAAGCGTCGTCCCGTCAACTCCTGCGAGGGTGACGTTTCCATGCCAGACCGTATCCTGGGTGTTTCCGGTGCCGGTCAGTTCGCCAAACAGGCCAGGGGGCGCTTCGGGGGTGGGAAGATGGAGTTGTTTGTCCCGGGGGCCGGCCAACGGGCCGACAACCAGGG
>JBEAOJ010000269.1:0-3731 GCA_041164985.1 Verrucomicrobiota bacterium
GCGACTTTCTTTCGTCTCCGCTGCCCACAAAAGCGTTCCGCTTCCTTGAAGAGGTGTCCAATCAGCATCGCCTGCCCAAGAGCCTTCAACGAGGTTTCTCCACAGGGCTCGTGACGGCTTTCCTGGCCTCGGTGCTGACCGGTTTGAATGCCGGAGCCGCGCAGCAGGAAGCCACATCCACCCCGCTGGTGGCGGAGGTTGAAAGAATCATTCGGGTGGAAATCTCCCGCCAGGATATGACCGTGGGGACGCTCGCCGCCAGGCTCGGTTGCTCCCCGGATCACCTGACCAGGAGCTTCCGTGCGGAGAAAGGAATGGCGCTGAATTCGTGGATCACCCGCGAACGGATCGCCCTGGCTTCCAGTCTGCTCGAGAGTGCGGAGCACAACGTCGCTGAAGTCGGATGGGCCTGCGGGTACACGAGCCCGTCCTACTTCATCAGTGTTTTCAGGAAACATACGGGGATGACTCCCCTTCAATGGCGACGTGAGGGCGATCCCCGGAACGGGCGCCGCCGCACGCGTTGATACGGTAAGGCGAGCCATCACCCCATCGCCCGCTCCATCAGGCGGGTCGCCAGTGACTGGGTTGCCTGATCGAGTGCGGAGAGGGCCTGCTTCAGCCGCGAGGTCTCCTTGGTGGCAAGGGCGGCTGTGACTTCCGCAGTCTGTTTGTGAATTTCCGCGATCTCGTCCCCGGGGAGTTCCGATCCGAGTTGGGCCAGGGCCGCCTCCACTGCCGGGAGCATCTCTTCCGCCTTGAGCCTTGCCTCGGTGAAGATCCTTGCATCCATGTCCTCGAAGGCATTTTCCAGCGATCCGGCCAGCATTGCCTCGACCGCCTCATCGGAGACTTCCACGGCGCTTCGGATCTCCACGATCTTCTCGGTGCCGGCCGCGGTGTCCCGCGCCAGGACCTGAAGGATGCCGTCGGCATCCAGGCTGAACTGGACGCCGACTCGTGCGGCACCCTTGGGCGAAAGAGGTAAGGGGATGTCGAGGCTGCCGAGCTTCCAGTTATCAGCGGCCAACTCGCGCTCTCCCTGCAGGATGGAGATCGTCATGCCGCTCTGTCCTGCCACGGCGTTGGTGAACATCTCGCCGGCCTTGGCCGGGATGGTCGTGTTCCTCGGGATGATGACATTCATGAGCCCCCCGAAGGTCTCGATGCCAAGGGAGAGGGGGGTGACGTCGAGGAGGGCGATATTCCGGAGGTTCCCCTCAAGGATTGCCCCTTGGAGGATCGCGCCAAGTGCCACGGCTTCGTCGGGATGCTGGGAGAGGTTCGGTTCCCTGCCTAAGATCTCTTGAACCAACCTCCGGACGAGTGGCATCCGGGTGGAGCCGCCGACAAGGATGACTTGGTCGAGATCCGTGGCATTGAGTCCGGCATCTTCCAGTGAGCGGAGGCAGTGGGCGCGGGTGCGGCGGATGATCGGTTCGCAGACCATCTCCATTTCCGCGCGGGTGATCGGAATCTCCAGACTTTCCCCCCCTGTCAGGAAGGGGAGGCGGAGTGTGAGCGATTCCTCCGAGGAGAGGCGTTCCTTGGCCTCCCGGGCGGCTTCCTTGAGCCTTGTATCCGTCTCCGGGGTGGAGAAGCCGATGCCTGCCTTGCGGGCCAGGAGTCCCGCGATCGCCTCGTCGAGATCATCACCCCCGAGGCGGGTGTCGCCGTGGGTGGAGAGAACCTCAAAGACACCATTGTCGAGTTGCAGGATCGAGAGGTCGAAGGTGCCCCCTCCAAGGTCGTAGACGGCCACCTTGGAACGGTCGGAGAGCTTGTCGAGTCCGTAGGCGAGGGCTGCGGCGGTGGGTTCGCTCAGGATGCGTTCCACGGTAAAGCCGGCAAGTTCACCCGCCTTCTTCGTGGCCGCACGCTGGGCATCGTTGAAGTAGGCAGGAACCGTGATGACCGCACGGTTGACCTGTGTGCCGAGGCGATCCTCGGCGATTGTCTTCAACCGCTTCAGAATTTCCGACGAGACCTCCTCGGGAGTCAGCTTCTTCCCATCGATGGGAAGGTTGACCGGGGTACCCTTCGCACCAATCAGGCCTTCCGTTCCTTTGTCGCCGAAGCGGCCACCGATCAACCGCTTTACTGAGGAGATGGTCCGGTCGGGGTGCAGGCCCTGCATGCGGCGGGCCTCCCTGCCGACCAGAATGCTCCCGTCCGCCATGTAGTGAACGACCGAAGGGGTCAGGCGGTTTCCATCGGGATCGGCCAACAGCGTCGGAAAGCCGCTCTCATAGACCCCGATGAGGGAGTTGGTGGTGCCTAGGTCAATGCCCGCGATCATGGGATGGTGATATTAATCACAGGGATAAAGGGGATGAAAGGGATGAAGAAGAAATTGGGGAACAGAGGGCTAACGATGATTCCTCGAGGATCGCAAATATGATTTCAGGAGGGGTTTCGTGATTTTCGTGTTCTTTTGCAGTCATCCATCATCCCCTTCATCCCCTCCATCCCTGTGAATCTTGATTACAGGAAGTCGAGGGAGAGTTTCCGCTCTCGAAGTTGTGATTCCCAGCGTGTCGCGTAGGCAAAGGAATCGGCAAGGGAAGCAATCTCCTCCGGATCGTGCCGGGGCCAGCCGGTGTCGATCTCTGCAAGGCGGGCATCCAGTGAGGAACGCCACCCGTGAAGGATGCCGAGAAGACTCTCCAAATTGGTGGCTAGTTTTTTCAGCGGTGCGGCGAGCACTGCTTTCGCCAGAGGATTGGAAGCGGCTTGGTGCTTCCCGATGAGGGAGTCGGCTTCCCGAAGCAGGGTGGCTATTTCTGGGAAAAGTTCAGCAGCCCTGGGGGGTAACTGTGATCCGCTGGTCACATCGGCCAGTGAGCGAAGCCTCCGGGCTGGGTCACGCAGGATGGCAGCTGCTTCACCGAGTTCCTTGAATCGGATCGCATCCCCGCCCGCCTGGTCGGGATGAAGTTCCCCCGCAAGCCTCCTGTAAGCCTGCCCGATCTCCTCTTCGGAAAGCAGCGGTCGCCTCGGTAGACCTAAAATCTGGAATGGATCCATGGGCGGGGAGAATGAATCAGGAACTCAGGAAATCAAGAACTGGAGGACAAAGAGCGGTGAGTTGAACTCTGACTGATAGCCTAGAGTCTAAAACGCTATAGCCTTTGCGCCGTTAGGCGCATCAGGCGGAAAAACTCTCGCCGCAGGAGCAGTGGGCGACGGCGTTGGGGTTGGTCACCTTGAAGCCTCCCTTCTGCAGATCGTCGCTGTAGTCGAGTTCGGAGCCGCTGACAAAGAGGGCGCTCTTGGGGTCGATGACGATGTTCACTCCCTTGGATGGGACGAGGATATCGCGCGGGAGAGGACCATCAACAAGGTCCATCTTGTATTGAAGGCCGGAGCAGCCGCCGCCGATGACGGCGACTCGAAGAGCCCCCTCAGGGCGCCCCTGCTTGGTGAGGAGGGAGGTGAGGCGGTTGGAAGCCGAATCGGTGACCCTGCAAAGCTTCTCGTTCCCGATTTTCCACAGAAGGGGGGAGGAGGGTGCGGCCTGCGTTTCGCTCATGAGAGAATATTATTCGAGATTTTGAAAATGTACCGAGACAAAAGAGTGTTTACCAAGAAGGTGAAGTGAGTAGGGCCAAAAATATGGAACTCACGAACGCAGGAAAAGAGATGGTGGCAAAAATCTTTCAGGGTCTGATTCTCTTCCTCTTTTTTCAATCAGTGTGGTTTCTCAGCAATAGTCCTGCATTCCTTCCTGA